>JARBTU010000069.1 GCA_029240015.1 Oscillospiraceae bacterium
GTTCCATCTTGCGTCCAATCCAAACAGGGTGTATACCCGTGACCAGTTGCTGGATGAAGTGTGGGGATTCGAATATTATGGTGATTCAAGAACGATTGACGTTCATGTAAAAAGACTTCGTGAAAAACTGGAAGGCATTTCCGACGAATGGTCACTAAAAACAGTTTGGGGCGTTGGTTATAAGTTCGAGGTAAACGAATAGATTTAAAACGAAACAATATAAACAATTGTCGGACAAAAATCGGTCCGACAATTCCTTTCAGGGAACAGTATTTTTCTTGCTTTCATAAAAATCTTTATGCCTTTCTGGGTGAAAGGCACGGAAAGGCATGACTTTTATTATGCAAAAAAGTATATTTGCTAAGTATTTTTCCGTCTGTGCAACAATAATACTTATTAGTACGACCATTCTTGGTGCGGTCTTACTTATTTTTGTATCTCAATATTTTAAGCAGGAAAAATACGACCTTTTAAAAACAAACGTCCAAAAAGCCTCCCTCTATACCTCTAAGATACTAATAAATTATGACTATAATAGCTCCTTGGCGTATATCTCCGATTATTATAATCTCTATGCGGATGCGATTGACTCGGTTTTCTTTCTAACCAATACTTCCGGTACTACATTATATTGTACGGAAGTTAGTCCTTGCATCCACACAACCTATATGGTTCCTCAAAGGATACTTGAAAGTACGAAAGATGGGGAGTTTTTCGAATCGGGAAGGCTGGGCGGAATTTATAAAGAATCCAATTATACGGTCGGAATCCCTGTTTACGACAGAGATCAAAACATCATAGCATACGTCTTTTCTTCTATGCCGGCAAAGACTATGTCATCCTTTCTGGGCGAAATTTTAAAGATGTATATCATTTCATCCGGTGCAATGCTTTTAATTGCCTTTATATTGGTATACTTCATTACACTGCAGATGGTAAAGCCTTTGAGAGAGATGTCTCTTGCGGCGAAAAGATTCGGTCAGGGAGAGTTCTCTGCTCGAATCCCTGTTACCAGCAACGATGAAGTGGGTCAATTGGCCATGTCACTGAACAACATGGCTCAATCTTTATCCATTCTTGAGAACATGCGGAGAAGTTTTACCGCCAATGTTTCTCATGAGCTAAAAACGCCGATGACTTCCATTTCGGGCTTTGTGGATGGGATTCTTGACGGAACCATTCCGGAAGAAAAACATAAGCAATATCTTCTCATCGTGTCAGAAGAAACCAAAAGGCTGTCAAGATTGGTTCGTTCTATGCTTAATCTTGCCAAAATCGAAGCAGGTGAGATGCAACTCAGCTACTCCCAATTTGACATTGTGGACACGATCTGCCAGACGGTATTTAGCTTTGAACAGATTGCGGAACAAAAAAAACTGGATATCCGCGGACTGGATCATGATAAAGTCATCATTGACGCTGATCCGGACTTGATCCATCAGGTCATCTATAATCTGACCGAAAACGCGATAAAATTTGTCAATGAAGGCGGGTATATTGAGTTTGGTTTCAGCTATGAAGGCGGGAAAGTTTATATCAGTGTCAAAAACAGCGGCGCGGGACTTACCAAAGAAGAAATTGCCCATGTGTTTGAACGATTTTATAAAACCGATAAATCAAGAGGTCTTGACAAAAACGGTGTCGGTCTTGGCCTTTATATTGTTCGAACAATCATAAATCTTCATGGAGGAGATATAATAGTAAGGAGCAATTACGGAGAATTCTGTGAATTCGTCTTCTCCTTACCAGCTAAAAAGACAACAAAACTAGTCAAGTTAAAGAAAAATTAATGATATGAAAACATTCCGTTATTTTGAGTTTATGACTTATTAACATCTATATTATATAATAAATGAAACAAACTAAAAGTTATTTTGGAAAGGGGTATATCAATGAACGACTTCTTTGATAATACTGAAAACGAAAATCCGGATAAGAAAGATTTCGAAGACGATAAAGAAATCGGTCCGTCCAATTCTTCTGAAAGCGATCAAGCGGATGAAAATCACGAGCCCACCATGAATCAGGAGCGGTCTGATGACAGCAGCCAACCGAATCAAACTCAAGATTCACAACCGTCCAATCAAAATCCTTATGGGCAAGAACCCCCTAAAGAACAATCCTATACTCCTTATTCATACAACCAGTATCAGTCCCCGTATACGAGTCCGCAAAATCAACCGTATTCCAATAATCAAAATCAACCATACTCCAACCAAAATCAACCATACACAAACGGGCAGAATAATAACAATTACACCCAAAACCATCCTTCTCAAAATCAGGACTGGATTTTTCCTGACTATGACCAACCGAACAACTTCAACAATTCAATGAATCATCCTAAAAAACCTCGTAAAAACAAAGGGTTGATTGCCTTGATTGTTGTAATCAGTGTAATTGTTGTCTTTTCCATAGGCGGTGTTGGTGTTTACACCTTACACCAATCCGGATTTTTTGAACAACTTACAAATGAAAGCGAATCGACCAACAGCGGTCCGAATGTTGTTATCAACAACAAGCCTACCGACAATACTTCTACTACAAACAACACTTCCGGGAAGCTTACAACCCCTCAAATAGCAAAAAAAGTTCGCCCTTCAGTTGTCGGAATTGTAGTATACACACGTTCTCAGGATATCGAGAACATGGGCGAATCGACCGGTCAGGGATCCGGTATTATTATGAGCAAAGACGGCTACATCATTACCAACGCCCACGTTGTTGAAGGAGCAGACGGCATTAAAGTCGTTTTAGACAATTCGGAAGAATATGAAGCAACCCTAGTCGGAAAAGACACCAAGACCGACCTTGCTGTAATTAAAATTAAAGCCAACAACCTTACCGCCGCAAACTTTGGAGATTCTTCTCAGATGGAAGTAGGCGAAACAGTGATTGCAATCGGAAACCCAAGCGGATTGGATCTTGCAGGAAGCGTTACACAGGGAATCGTTTCCGCGGTGGACCGTTTGGTTAAAGGTTCCTCAGGCTATTCAATGAAATGTATCCAGACCGACGCGGCCATCAATCCAGGTAACTCCGGCGGCGCTTTGGTGAATCAATACGGTCAGGTAATCGGCATCAACTCTGCAAAAATTGCCGCAACGGAATATGAGGGAATTGGATTTTCCATTCCCATGAACGAAGCCAAACCGATTATAGACAATCTGATTAAATATGGATATATTAAAGATCGTGCAAGATTGGGCATATCCTTTCAAATGATTGATGAAGTTTACGCAAAAATCAAAGATGTTCCAACCGGTCTTTACATCAAGGAAATTGATCAAACAACCGATACGTATAAAAAAGGCGTTCGGGTTGGCGATATTGTTACCAAAATTGATGGCAAGAAAATAACCGACGCGGATGCGGTTTCGGAACTTTTAAAAACCAAGAAGCCGGGTCAGACAGTAAAACTTACCGTTTACCGCCTGTCTTTAACAGGCGGGAATCCCTCGACTTTTGATGTTACTGTTGCACTCGGCGAAGACCGCGGAGAAGCGACAAACAACCAGCAATCCATTACTCCATAATATATTATAAGGTTGTAAACCATGCAAGGATAATGTATAATGACCCTTGCATGGTTTTTTATATTACAAATGGAGGAACTCATTTATGGAATGGATCCAAGCGACTATTTATACCACTACTCAAGCCGTCGATATTGTATCGGGTGCGCTTTTGCAAGTTGGGATTAATGGCTTCGCCATAGAAGATGCCAATGATTTTAAGGAATTTTTAACCGATACAACAATCAACTGGGATTATGTTGACGAAGATCTCATGCGTCTTGAGCATTGCGAAACCAATGTAAAATTTTATCTTACGAAAAATCCGCAAGGTTCTGATATGCTATCTGATGTCAAATCTAAACTCTTGAGCCTAAAAGATCTATCGCCCGATTTGGATTTCGGACGGTTGGAATTGGAACTGGACTCCATCCATGAGGAAGACTGGGCAAACGCATGGAAAGAATATTATCATCCTACAAAAGTCGGTGAAAAACTTGTTATCTGCCCTTCGTGGGAAGACTATAAGGCTTCTGACGGGGAAACTAAAATCGTCCTCAATCCGGGAATGGCTTTCGGAACAGGGCAACATAACACCACACGGCTTTGTATGGAGTTATTGGAGAAATATGTGTCGGACGGGATAAAAGTCTTTGACGTTGGCTGTGGAAGCGGAATTCTGGCTGTAACCGCCGTATTGCTCGGAGCAAAGTCTGCCATAGGAATAGATATTGATGAACTTGCAGCAAAAATAGGTGCAGAAAATGCGGCTCTCAACAACGTTTCGGACCAAGTTCAATTTTATTGCGGTGATTTAAGTTCTACAAGAGATCAAACGAAGGGTAAATATGAAATCATCTGTATGAATATTGTTGCAGATGTGATAATAAGCTTATGGTGCGGCATAAAGCCTTATATGTCAGAAAACGGACGGCTGTTGCTTTCAGGAATTATTGATGAACGGGAACAAGATGTTATCGACGCACTTTGTCAAAATGGTTTATCAATTGAATCAAGGCTTATTGATGGAGGATGGGTTGCTCTTGAATGTAAATTAATGGATAAATTGCACTAATATGATTTGTGAATTTTTCTTTTTTTTATTCAATATGCTGTTTTTTAAATTATTCACAAATCAACTCTTGATTTTTCATAAATATTAATTACAATTATATTTGTTAGCACTCCTTATCTTGGAGTGCTAACAAATATCAAAAATTTTTTTGAGGAGGAATAGAAAATGACTATTAAACCTCTAGCGGATAGGATAGTTATCAAAATGGTAGAAGCTGAGGAAACAACTAAAAGTGGTATTATTTTGGCCGGTTCGGCAAAAGAAAAACCACAAGTGGCGGAAGTCATTGCAGTAGGTCCCGGCGGAGTTGTAGACGGAAAAGAGATTAAAATGGAGCTTTCCGTTGGAAACAAAGTGTTGATCAGCAAATATGCCGGAACAGAAGTTAAACTTGATGGTCAGGAAGTGACCATTCTTCGTCAAAGCGATGTATTGGCAATTGTTGAATAAATATTTTGGAGGGAACTTAAATGGCTAAGGACATTATTTATGCTGAAGACGCACGAAAAGCGCTTCAAGCCGGTATCGACAAGCTTGCAGATACCGTAAAGATTACATTAGGCCCAAAAGGACGCAATGTTGTTCTTGATAAGAAATTCGGTGCTCCGCTTATTACAAACGATGGAGTGACTATCGCGAAAGAGATTGATCTTGAGGATCCTTTCGAAAATATGGGCGCGCAACTTGTTAAAGAAGTTGCAACCAAAACAAATGATGCTGCCGGTGATGGTACAACTACCGCTACCCTTTTGGCACAGGCTTTGGTTCGTGAAGGAATGAAAAACGTTGCAGCAGGCGCAAATCCAATGGTTTTAAAAAAAGGAATTAAAAAAGCTGTTGACACTGCTGTTAATACTGTTATCGAAAACTCCAAACAAGTTTCTGGCACAGATGATATTGCCCGCGTTGCAACCGTTTCCGCCGGTGATGAGTTTGTTGGAAATCTGATTGCAGAAGCGATGGAAAAGGTTTCAAAAGACGGTGTTATAACGATTGAAGAATCCAAAACTGCAGATACTTACAGCGAAGTCGTGGAAGGAATGCAGTTTGATCGCGGATATATTTCTCCTTACATGGTTACCGACACAGATAAGATGGAAGCTGTTATCGATGATGCTTTTATTTTGATTACAGATAAGAAAATTACTTCTATCCAAGACATCTTGCCTTTGTTGGAACAAATTGTTCAAGCGGGCAAAAAGCTCGTTATCATTGCTGAAGATATCGAAGGCGAGGCTTTGGCAACATTACTTCTAAACAAACTTCGCGGAACCTTCACCTGCGTTGGTGTGAAAGCACCGGGCTTTGGAGACAGAAGAAAAGAAATGCTAAGAGACATCGCTGTTCTTACAGGCGGTGAAGTGATTAGTGACGAGTTGGGTCTTGACCTGAAGGAAACAACTATTGAGCAACTAGGTCGCTCGCATCAGGTTAAAATTCAAAAAGAAAACACCATCATTGTTGACGGTGCAGGCGATGCTGACGAAATCAAAGCTCGCATTGATCAAATAAAGACTCAAATAGATACTACGACTTCCGATTTTGACCGCGAAAAGCTACAAGAGCGTTTGGCTAAGCTTTCAGGCGGTGTTGCTGTAATCAAAGTTGGATCCGCAACAGAAATCGAAATGAAAGAGAAAAAACTTCGTATTGAGGACGCTTTAGCCGCTACCAAAGCTGCTGTAGAAGAAGGAATCATCGCGGGAGGCGGAACAGCCCTTATCAATGCAATTCCTGCTGTAAAGAAACTTCTAGATGAAACTTTGGGTGACGAAAAAACAGGCATCAGCATTGTGCTTAGAGCATTGGAAGAGCCTGTTCGCCAGATTGCAAAAAATGCAGGTCTTGAAGGAAGCGTTATTATTGACAAAATTATAAACTCCGGCAAAACCGGCTATGGTTTTGATGCATACAACGAACAATATGTAGACATGATTGCAAGCGGCATCGTAGACCCTACAAAAGTTTGCAGAAGCGCGCTTCAGAACGCTGCTTCTGTTGCTTCCATGGTATTGACAACCGAATCCTTGGTTGCCGACAAACCGGAAGAGAACCCTGCTCCTCCAATGCCTGCAGGCGGAATGGGCGGAATGTATTAATCCCGGTTTGCTCACATATAAAAAAACCACATTCTCTTAGTAGAGAATGTGGTTTTTTTGTTTTATAAATTTATAAGATTGACTCGCTTTTATTCAACTTTCTTTCCGAATGTTTTTTGGACTTTGCTTCGTTTGTAAAAAGATATGCAATCCAAGCAGCCAGAACAAAAATCGGAACCACCAGAATCGTGTAATGATTCCTTATAATAATACTTTGAAACTGATCCTGCGTTATCTTATCCATAGAGGTCGTTGCGATTCCTGATAAGTAAATAGAATGCCCCGTCACAGAAACCACAATTGCCATTACAGCAGAAGACAGGAAAGCAAAAAGATGTCGTTTAAGTTTTAAAAAAACTAAAATAAGCGCATAACCAATGACGATTGAAGCCAATAATGTTGTAGCAAAACCAAATTCCTTTTGCCTTGAAAATAAACCTATGCTTGCCGTAATATTTAAAAATCCGCAAAAGATCATGGCAATCCAAGCAAGGATTTTAAATATATAATATAAAATTTTCATGTGTCCCTCCGAGAAAATCACTTTTTAAACTTTGTAAAGTATACCATAATAATAATAAAAATTCTATATCAAAAAATGAATTTTGATTTTTATTTGAGACATTCTAATATAGTGTTCAAAATTTTTAAAATTATTATTTAAAAAAATCAAAATATATTTCTAAAATTGTCAATTCAAAGAGTCATATATTTACCGCCTATAAACTCTGTGTTTTTTCAAATATTAATAACAGGCATATAATTTAATTTTGCTATCTATAAGAATTGGAGTTGGTATTAATATGCGAAAATTTCTAAGGACTGTCGCCTCGCTTTGTACTGTTTTGACGATTGCTGTCATGGGAGCAACTGCATATTTTCAATGCAATCTTCCTGACAGTTTTTATGTTGTTAAAGGAAAAGAATTATATATAAATTCAAAGCTTAGCATTACATCAAATCAAGTAAAGGAACAAAATTCAGTATTATCTGCTGCTAAAAATGCAAATGCAACTTATAATGTTCAACTTAAGCTTTTCGGAATTATCCCTATCAAGCAAAGCAAAGTGGACGTTGTGTCCAGAACCTTGCTTGTCCCTTGCGGAACTCCTTTTGGGGTTAAACTTACCACAGAAGGCGTGTTAGTGGTTGGCATGAACGAGATTCAAACAGAAAACGG
>JARBTU010000070.1 GCA_029240015.1 Oscillospiraceae bacterium
GAGGTTGATTTCCGTTGCGATAAGTTCTGCCGCTTCATCTGGATTTTGGTTGATGAAATCAGTTGCCTTTTTAATGGCTTTAATCAAGGATTCCACTGTATTTGGATTAGACTTCAAGAAATCGTCGGTTACCTGCATCGTGGTATAGAAACTTAACCAGTTTACATCGCCTTTTTTCTCAGGAAGATAGGATTTAAGCCCACTAAATAGCAATGTTCCGCCAAGTTTTACTGCGTTGCTTACCCATGGCTCCCAACAAGCCATCACATCAATATCGCCTTTTTCAAACGAAGCAATTTGCTCGGATGGAGAAAGGATGACAAATTTGATTTTGTCTACGTTAACGCCCAATTCTTTACACATGTTTCTGATTGCAATCAAAACACCGGCACCCGATGCAATACCTATTTTTTTGCCTTCAAGATCTTTTGCAGAGCTGATGGTAACACCTTTGCGTGCTACAACACATTGTGTGTTACCGATATCTGCTACGGTTGCAACCACTTTTACGCCAACATTATTTGCCGCAAGCGCAATGTCCGTATAAGTCGACTCGAAAGAAACTTTTGCAGTGTTTCCTGAAATAAGCGGTGAGATATCTCCGCCTGATTGAACAAGTTTATTGGTTACATTAAGCCCCTCTTCTTTAAAATAGCCTTTTTTGTCTGCTATAATCTGCTGAGCTGAAATTTGAGGGTCAATAACACCATATAGCGTTAAGTCTGATACTTCGTTTCCTGTTGTTGATGTGGCTGGGGTGGATGAAGACCCCGAACTGCTGTTACATCCCGTCAAAGTTGCTGCTGCAAGTACTCCTGCCAGCATAATGATTACTATTCTTTTACTTGTTTTCATAATATGAATCTCCTCTCGACTGCACTCTTGTTTTATGATAATCAAGGCGGCAGATAAATTGATCAGGTTTATTTGTCGCCTTCAAAAACCGCTTGAATCAAACTTTTTGTTATTGCTATTCTTCCACAGCACTGGAAACTCCTTCCCGTTTCCATTTCAAAATAACGTTTTCTATGAGGGTTAAAATTCCATGAAAAATGGTATATTCTAAACCGATTAAAGTTGCTGCCATAAACATATCTGACATTTTAAACCAGTTTTTAGAGTCCACAATGATGAACCCCAGTCCTGTTGAAGCCCCCATCATCTCTGCAACAACCAAAGCGGAAAAAGTAAAAGCTAGGCTTGCTTTCATTCCTACAAAGATATTAGGCAGCGCCGAATTAAAAGTGATTTTTCTGAAAACTTGAAACTTTGTTGCACCAAGGCTGATAGCAGAACGAATCAAGTAAGGATCGGTGTTCCGAATTCCCTCGACTACATAACCGAGCATTGGAATAAACGTTGCATACGCAATCAATGCGATTTTTGAGCCTTCGCCGATGCCAAACCAAATTAAAAACATTGGCAAAAATGCAAGAACAGGAATCGGTCCAATCAAATTGATAACCGGCATGACCATGTTGTCAAACCATTTCCAACTGGTAATAAGCATTCCGATAATAACGGAAACCAGAACGCCGATAGCAAATCCCGAAAACATCCTGACAAAACTGTCGGTTAGATGGGTAACAAGTGTTCCTCGAACAATGTATGTATATCCTGTTTCGATAATCATAGAAGGTGATGGCAAGAATACCGGATTAAACCAATTGTTGGATACATTTAAATAACTGATGAATTGCCATACAGCGAAGAACCCTATCAAGGAAGATATTTTATACCATTTATTCTTTTTTGATCTTTGTGCGGCAGCCGTTTTTCTTGAAACCGTATTTGCCGGATTTGATATGTTATTTTTTTTACGTAATATCATGAGTTTCTCCTGCGCCATCTCATAGTCCCCCTCTATTCCGTTATTAACGATTCGCCCTCTTGATCAGACAGCCCTTTTTCAAAAAAGTCTACATATTCTAAAAACTCCGGACTCTTCACATCCCGCGGACGGGAAATATCAATTTTAACATCTTCTTCTACACGTCCTTCTTTCAAAAGAACTACTCTGTCTGCCAAATAAACTGCTTCGGGGATACTGTGCGTGATAAAAATAACAGTTTTATTGGTCTTTTCCCAAATTTTAATGATTTCACGGCGCATGTTTTGCCTAATCATCGCATCCAATGCACCCAGTGGCTCATCCATCAAAAGGACTTCAGGGTCGTTTGCAAGAGCTCTAGCTATCCCGACTCTTTGCGCCATTCCTCCTGAAAGACTTCCCGGATATTTATTTTCATATCCGTTTAGTCCCACAAGTGAAACCAGTTCCTGCGCAATTTTTTTGGAGTCTTTTCTTTTTGCAAGCTTGGGACCGAACTCTATGTTTTCCATTACCGTATACCATGGGAACAATGCGTGTTGTTGAAACACTACTCCACGCTGAGCGGAAGGACCGTCGATTTCCTGTCCGTTTACGGAAATGCGTCCTGCATCTGTTTTTAAATACCCTGCTAACAGATTGAGTAATGTGGATTTTCCGCATCCGCTTTTTCCTAATATACAGACAAACTCTCCATCGTGAATATGAAGTCTGATATCGTTTAACACATATTTGGGTTTTCCGTCAATCTCTTCGAACGCTTTGTAAACACTTTTTAAAACAACGCTCATTCATAATCCCCCCAAAAATCAAAAAGGCGTAAATATAACATTCGTGTTATATTTACGCCTTTGTAAAAATTCAATATTAAAGTATGATTTTATTATAGCAAAATATTCTTAAGTTGCTATAATCAAGTTGCACATTAATAGATTTTTTGATTGTGCAATAATCATAAACATACGTTATTATGTTGAACTTTCCAATAAATCATAGGCACATATGCCTAAATATAAAGAGTAAACCTCTCCGTAGCAAGAAAAATCCGTACTTAAAATCTCTTTGATTTTATCCAGCCTGTTCATCAGTGTATTTCGATGCAGAAACATTTTCTTGGCCGTTTCGCTGGCATTGAACTTGCAAAAGAAATAAGTTTGAAAAGTTAAAAAAAGTTCTGTCCCGTTTCTGGAATCAAATCGGATAAGCGGTTCCACGGTGTCTTCATATAGTTTGACGATTTCTTCTTTCGTAAGCTTTTTGATAAGGTGATTGGAAAGTTGGTTGGTAAATGAAAAGACAGGATTATTCTCACCTGAAATCATTTCTATACTGACCGCTCCGATGCTGTCTTTAAAAGCTGTTCCGATGGACCCGATTTTTGCATGACATCGGCTGATACCGATTTTTAAACGGCAGGATAAATTATTTTTAATGCTTTCATATAAATTATTTGCGGTTTCCCACGCATCATGAACAGCGCTGATTGCGTTAAAATTGGAATCATAAAAAATAAATAACGACAAAATATCGCGTCCGGTACAAAGATAGGTTGCCTTTTTTTCGGATAATTCGTCTTTAATGCTCTGGCAAATCAGATTAATGACTTGCTTTTTGTGATAATCATTATCACAGTTGCTTAGAACAAATGTAATGCACACTCGTTTTGGTTTATAGTCAAAACCATAGAAGCTACACAAATCAACAATCTCTTCATCTGTTTTTTCATCGGAAGACATCAAAAAATCAAGGAAAAAATCGTGATAAGAATGCGGCGATACTTTCGCTGTTTTGTTTTTGGCAAGTTCAAGAGATAAAATATGGGTTGCGTGTTCAAGAACTGTATGGTAAAAAGAATCTATTTGGTCGCCTTCAATCAATACACACAGGCTCCCCATTAAATCAGGAAGTGCCAGTACAAAAAAACGAAATTTCCCCCCGGTGATGGAGAAGTACTTATAAATATCGCTGGATGTTTTATCCATGTTAATATATGATACAGGAGAAACATTTAGCGGTTCCAAAATCGGCAGTTCATTTTGAGGAAAAAATTCTGCATATTTCGGAGAAGTTGCAACAGACAAAAGGGTGTTTTCGCCATCCACCAGCAAAACAGGCTTTTTAATGAAAACCGCCAACTCATTCATCATATAATCTAACCCCATATTTTCAAAAAAGGCTTCTGAAAGCTTATTGATAAATCGATTTTTAAGTTCTGTTTTGCTCATTTTTTGCTCATTGATCTCATCATATATTAACTTTGATATTTCGGAAAACGAATAATAAAACGGCATTTCTATCAATGGCAGTCCCACGCGGTTTGCTTCATCAATCATTTCTTGCGGAACAGAGTTAAAAAAGCGCTTGATCTTGAACCCCAGCCCTGCACACCCTGTCTCTTTCAGTTCTCTGATGATGCTTTTTTGAAGCTCAACATCATCTTTTAGGATGTACCCTGTCGTCAGCACAAATTCATCCCGTTTTATCCATTTGACGACGTCAGGGTTATCAAGAATGTTCACGCTTGTAATCACGTCATTCATATGTTTTTCGCCCGCAACACATTTAAAATTATTCAGCTTTTCGTTGGAAACCAGCCATTGCAACGTTACTGCCATTTTGTTCACCCTCTATGCAGCGAGAAGATTTCTTAACTCCTCGCTTTTTTTGGATTTACTTTTTTAATTGTATCATGCCCTTACTCTCAAGTCCAGAGGTTCATAGACATATAATTAAAGCTTGGCTGAAATCCTTACTATAAAGATTTCAACCAAGCTAAAAACTAGAACTTTTCTAATACTTCGCCAACATATTTCTTTCTGGTAACCAAAAAGAATCCTGCCTGAAAGACAAAGTATCCAAACACTACTTTGGTAGCATTTTGCATGAACTCGGTCATGACGTCCTGTCCTCCTACCAAATGAGTCATAAAATAGATAAACGCATATCCCATAATACTTCCGAAGATAAGCGGGGCAAAAAAGGTTACCGCCAGTTCCTTGGATAAAATTTTTCTCGCCTCTTTTTTGGTGATGCCTATCTTAAACAGCTTATAAAATTTTTCCTTCGCTGAGCCTATTTCGGTATACTGCTTGAAGAACAACACGCTCCCTGCCGCGATAAAAAACAAGATTCCCATCACTGTTGTTACAAACATGAACATGGAATAAGCTCTTTTTAGCGTGTCGTAGGTTTCAAGTCTGGATAATACGGTGAGCATCTTTTGGGATTCATTTAAGCCGAGTGGATTTTGCTTGTTAGGCTGATTCAGTTCTGCCTTTAAGCTTTCTATTGCCTTGCCGGTTCCCTTCCAGTTGTCAAAATCAAAAATATAATAGGTTCCGATGTTTGTTGATATTATCTTTTCTTTAAGTGCTGCATAATCCCCGTCATTTAAAACAAGTCCGGAATTTGAAGGAAAGCTATTTCCTGAACTTACCCATGGGGCACGAGCAGAGTCAACCACATGGAAATTAACAGACGTTTCCCCCGCTGTCAAGGATAATGTCTTCCCTTTTGAAATTCCAAAGGTGCCCGGTTGCCATGCTGTGATTGCGTTGAAAACTTCGCCTTTTTGAAGGCTGAGATTAGATTTTGTAAGCTGATTGTACCTGCTTTGGCTGATAACCGGTTTTGCTCCTAAAATATCTGTCGCATTTTCATCTGTTTTGAATTTTAGGGACAGAAATTCAACTTTGGTTTCACTTTTTAATTTTGTAGGCGATTCTTTAAAAATATCTTCAAGTGTTTGCTCATTAATCTTATTAGCATTATAAACAGAGGCGAACTCAAGATGGTGAGGCTGATTTATTCCCGAAATTTTTTCTGACAAGCTGTAAAGAGAAAACGGGGATGCCACAAAAAAGACAATCATAGAGCTTAAAATACTTAGGACAAAAATGATTTTCTTGTTTTGATTAAATTTGTGTGTGATTTCTGTCAAAACCAGGAGATTTTTAAAATAACGTTTGGGATTTTTCTTCATCATACACATGACTGCCATTCCCATAAACGAAATGGTCATGTAACCCCCCGCAAAGATAACCAAAATGTGTGGAACAACCACTATCATGTTGCTGTTAAGCTCATCATATTCAGAAATACAAACAAATGAAATTAATGATAGTGCCAGTACTGTAATTCCAAGTATGCCCGGCAATATCCTTGATTTGATTTCTCTTTCATTCTCACGGGATTTTTTTAAAAGCTCTCCAATTTCGAATTTGGAAGCGGCAGCCCTGCTGAATATCAAAACAATTAAGAATATAAATGCAAATAGGCTAATTGAAAGAACGAAACTAAAAGAGTTTATGGCGTATGATAAATTTTCAATATCCAATATAGATGCTACAATCATTTGAAACAATCGTGAAAATAATAGCCCAGTAACAAGTCCTGAGATAAGAGAAGAAAAAATGATCAGCAGATTCTCAATTAAAATAATTTTTCGGATATCTTTGGTGGTCATGCCAAGCGTCATATAAATCCCAAATTCTTTGTATCTGGATTTGATAAAAGCTGTATGTGCATAGTTAATAAAGAATATAGAAAAAAGTGCAATAACAACCAATGAGATATAAAAAACCATATTGATGATTTCTTTGTCGCCGCTGTCATTTATCGAACGATTAAAAAGAATGGTTGAATACATGAAGAATATCGTAACGGAAAAACCGGAGCATAAAAAATAGGAAAGATATTTCTTTAAATTTACTTTGAAATTTTTTATTGCAATATCTTTAAATTTCATTCTTTTCACCTCCCAAAACTGCAAGGCAATCAAGAATTCGTTCAAAAAATTCTTTTGGGTCCCCTTTGCTTACGATTTCCATATTTACTGCACCGTCTTTGATAAAGATAATCCTTTTGCAGAAGCTTGCCGCAAACGCGTCATGAGTAACCATAAGAATCGTACTTTTCAACTCGGTATTGATTTTTGTAAATAGTTTCATCACTGCATTTGAAGACTTTGAGTCTAGATTTCCTGTAGGCTCATCTGCAAAAACAATGGCAGGGCCGTTGACCAATGAGCGGCTGACTGCGGCACGCTGTTGTTGACCGCCAGATACAGAATGCGGATATTTGTCGCCGATATCGTAGATTTCAAAGAGTGACATAATTTCTTTGCATTTTGCTTCCATCAGATTTTGGTCTTTTTTATCCAGTATCATTGGAAGCATGATATTTTCTTTTAAAGTCAAACTGTCTAACAGATTAAACTCCTGAAACACGAAGCCAAGTTTTTGGCGTCTGAACAACGCAAGTTCGTCTTTCGACATCGACTCTATGTTCTTTTCTGCGATTTCTATCGTTCCGGATGTAGGGCGGTCAATTCCGCTTAAAATATTGAGAAGCGTTGTTTTTCCACTTCCGGACGGCCCCATTATACCGACAAAATCCCCTTCTTCAATAGAAAATTCCACTCCGTTTAACGCTTTTGTGGAATTGATGTTTTCTTTTCCACCATAAACTTTTGTAATATTTTTCGCGTTCAAAACTTTCATAAAGCTACCTCCCAAATTGGTTGTTTTTGTGTCTGTATGTTCATTATACGGCAGCTTATTCTCTACATCCATTGAATCAGCTAAACAAACCTTACATTTTTGAAAGATAAGAAATTTTTACGACAGTTCCTTGATTTAAATCTGATTGGATTTCGATTTTATGGCCTAATTTTTGAGCGATTTCTGCACATACATAAAGTCCGATGCCAGTGCTGTTCTTATATTTTCTGCCATTCTCTCCAGTAAAAAAAGGTTCAAAAACGCGACTGATATCATACTCGGGAATACCTATACCTTCGTCTTTGATTGAAAGTATGGTCATTTCTTTTTGCTTTTGAATGTCAAAATACACATAATGAGAAGTCTTTTCTTCCATCGAATATTTGATTGCATTAGAGATAACTTGATCCAAAATCAGTTCGTTCCACTTGGAATCTGTTAAAATCAAGAAAGGCTCGTTAATATCAAACTTTGGAAAAACATGTTGATAAATAAATTGATTTTTTTTGGTATTAATTACCTTTTTCAAGCTTTCAGTTAAATCT
>JARBTU010000071.1 GCA_029240015.1 Oscillospiraceae bacterium
GTTTTTCCTCTGATATGCCCCGATACGACCGAAACTGCTCCGAACTCTCCCATTGCACGCGCCATACATAAAATAATGCCATAAAGCAGACCCCATTTAATGTTCGGAAGCGTGATTCTTCTGAATATGGTGAATCCGCTTGCCCCTGTGATGGAGGCAGCAACTTCTTCATCTGTTCCCTGTGCGTGCATCAAAGGAATGATTTCCCTTGCCACAAACGGAAATGTGACAAAGATAGTGGCAAGGATAATTCCCGGTGTCGCAAAAACGATTTTCAGATCAATTGATTCCAAAAAGCCATTTAGGAAGCCAACACGACCAAAACATAAAATGAAAATCAATCCCGCAATGACGGGAGAAATTGCGAACGGAAGATCGATCACCGTGGTGAGAAAGTTTCTGCCTTTAAATTTATATTTGGTAATAAGCCATGCCGCAAATATCCCAAAAATAGTATTCAATGCCGTCGCTGTTAAGGTGGCGAACACCGTCAGTTTCATCGCCTTAAGTGTATAAGTATCAGTGATGGCATTCACATAGGCTGAAAAACCTTTTTTCAAGGCTTCCACGATGATGGATGCAAGCGGCACAATCAACATCAGCACGATGAATAAAACACTGATGGTAACAAGGAACCATTTTACTGCTTTATTGGTATTTTCCATTGGACTTTCCTCACTTATGTGCAAATTTATTGGCGTATACTTGTATTAAATTCATACAAAGCAGCATGAAAAACGACATTAATAACATCACAAAAGCAATCGCCGTTGCACCGCCATAGTTATATTGTTCCAGTTTCGTCATAATGAGCAGCGGTGCTATCTCTGTCTTCATTGGCATGTTCCCCGATATAAAAACAACGCTTCCATATTCGCCAAGCCCCCTTGCGAAAGCCAACCCGAAACCTGTCAGCAAAGGCATTTTTATTTCCGGGAAAATAACACTGAAAAATATCTTAGTTCTTTGTGCGCCTAACATGGTTGCGGCTTCTTCATATTGTGTATCCAAATCCTGTAAAACAGGCTGAATCGTCCGTACTACAAATGGAATCCCGATAAACGTTAATGCAACGATGATTCCAAAACGTGAAAAACTGGATTGAATGCCTATTTTGTGAAACCATCTGCCAATCCAACCGTTCTGAGAATACAGTGTGGTTAAAGCGATTCCCGCAACCGAAGTAGGCAATGCGAAAGGAAGGTCTATCAGTCCGTCGAATATTCTTTTGAGCGGAAATTGATACCGAACCAGAACCCATGCCAGTATCACCCCGAAAACAGCATTGATTGCAGCGGCCACAAAAGAGCAGTAAAGGCTTACCTTATAGCTGGCAACCGTTCTTGGGTCTGTAACAGTCTGCCAAAATCCATGAACACCCAGTTCGCTTCCTTTGATAACCACTGTTGCCAACGGGATGATTACGATTAAACTTAAGTAAACAAGGGTAACCCCCATGGAAAGCTTAAAACCCGGAATAACTTTTTTCTGCTTACTCATAAAATTCTCCCTTATTGAGAAGTAGTGGATAGATTTTGGCACTATCCACTACATACAACATCTGATTATTTCGGTACATAAATCTGATCAAATATTCCGCCGTCTGCAAAATGTTTTGCCTGTGCTTTTGCCCAGCCGCCAAACACGCCATCAATGGTCACCAAATTTACCTTTGGGAAAGTATCTTTGTATTTTTTCGCAATTTTTTGATTTCTTGGTCTGTAGTAATTTTTAGCGGCGATTTCCTGCCCCTCATCGCTGTACAAATAATTTAAATACTCGGTCGCAACGTCTCGCGTGCCTTTTTTGTCGACGTTTTTATCCACTACCGCAACAGGAGGTTCAGCCAAAATGCTTATGGAAGGAATAACGATTTCAAATTTTTCAGGACCCAGCTCTTTGATGGATAAGAACGCTTCATTCTCCCACGCAAGGAGTACGTCTCCAATCCCTCTTTCCACAAAAGTGGTGGTTGCACCTCTTGCACCTGAATCCAAAACGGCAACATTGGCAAACAACTTTTTAACATAATCTTTTGCTGCATCTTCGCTGTTTTCATTTTTCTGAAGCGCATATGCCCAGCCTGCCAAGTAGTTCCATCTTGCTCCTCCGGAAGTCTTTGGATTCGGCGTGATAATCGATATCCCCGGTTTGATCAAATCATCCCAGTCTTTTATTTTTTTCGGGTTCCCTTTTCTTACTAAGAATACAATGGTTGATGTGTAAGGAGAGCTGTTATCTTTAAATTCTTTTTGCCAATCCTTATCAATCAAACCTGATTGAGATACTTCATCAATATCATAGGCAAGCGCAAGCGTCACAACGTCTGCTTCGACCCCCTCAATAACAGCTCTTCCCTGTTTACCGGAGCCGCCATGACTTTGCTCAATATTTACATCCTGGCCGCTTTTCTCTTTCCAGTGCTTTTGAAATGCCTTGTTATACTCAACATACAGTTCACGTGTTGGGTCATAAGAAACGTTCAGCAAATTTGCAGTTTCTTTTTTCTCTGATTGTGTACTTTTATTCGTCGAGCTACAGCTTGTGAGAACTCCTAACGTAATGGTTGCCGAGAGTAGTATGCCGATGGTTCTTAAAGTTCTTCTTTGCATAAAAAATCCTTCCTTTCTATAAAATAATTTTTAATTAGAAGCTTAGATCAGGCAAATTGTATGCTCCTGTATTTACCGAATACAACCCATTTACTTAACAGTTCCGTGGAAGATAACACCTTCCAATCACGTAAAAATGATTGCACTTCTTCATCTGATTTTACATTTATTTCAAATCCCCGCCCGTTCAGTACCGGGTACCCTTCGTGTTTATAATCTGATAGTTGAGTAATAGACGTTATCTTTTGGTTTCTTACTCTTATCGCGGTATTGTCTCTAAGTATTAATACGTCAAAGTTCGACGGGTAAGAAAAGCTTTCGCCTTTTACTTCAATTTCATCTCCCAGCGTATAAACCGGTAAATAATTTTGTTTCTTTTCGATATTGAATGTATCAGAATTATAGAGGTATTCTTCAAAGATATCTCCTCTGGCTTTGAGCCCGTTGTATTCAAACACCGCCTGAAAATGATTGTGAACCACTGCTTCGTCGCTGACGATAATACCTCCGCCGGCGACATCATAGCCATCTACGATCACGAATCGGCCTGTTGTCTGGCTATCGTTAAATGAGTCAAAAGCAACTAGGTCTTTGGTTTTGATAATAATTTCTGCAACTTCGTTAATTTTTACTTCAGCTGTTTCTCCTGCACAGTCGAGATTGGAGGAATCCATCGTTTTGATAACTTCAAAAAGCTCGCCTTCGGTTTCCTGAGTTGTCAATTTGATTTTATAAGTTTTTCCCTTTATCAGAGGTGATTTTCCCATCCAAAATAAATTTGCCCTGAAACTATTGGACACATATGGAACGTCGCTTCCGCTTGTGATGATTTCCCCTCTTTTGTTAAAGAATTCATCCGAAACCGTGATTCCCACGGACTCCCCTGCAGCAATCTGTGATTTTTGATCTCTGTCCGCCCAATATTCAATCGATTTGACGGTAGTTTCTTTTCCTTCAGGATAAATTTTAATTTTATCTCCGACATGAAGCTTTCCTTGCTCAATTCTTCCTGCGATAATACGACGGTCGTCAAATTTATAAACGTCCTGTATCGGGAAACGCAAAGGTTTTTCTTCTACGCCTCTTTCTTTTTCAATCGAATCCATAGAGCTTAAAATATTTTTGCCCTGATACCAAGACATGAACTCCGAATTTTTTAAAATATTCTGACCATAAAAAGCAGAAACGGGAATATATCCTAACGGAGAAACGCCCAGTGTTTTCAAAAATTCTCCCATTTCAAGAGTCACTTGATTGAACACTTCTTCGCTGTAATCTACCAAGTCCATTTTGTTAAGCACGACAAAAACCTTTTTGATTCCCAGTAAATACAATATGTACGCATGCCTTTTGGATTGTTCCTGAACGCTTTCTTTTGCGTCAATGATCAAAAGGGCGGCTTCGGCGTTCGCCGCACCCGATATCATGTTTTTAAGGAATTCCTTATGTCCAGGTGCATCAATAATCACATAGTCTCTGATTTGTGACTGAAACTGAATTTGAGTGGTATCTATGGTGATTCCCTGTTTCTGCTCTTCTTCAAAAGCATCCAATAAATATGCGTATTCAAAAGGCTTTCCGGTTTCTTTTGCAATTCTTTTTACTTTATTGATCGTCCCTTCCGGAAGAGAATTCGTATCATATAGTAATCTGCCTATCAGACTGGATTTTCCGTGATCAACGTGACCTACAACAACAATTTTCATAATATCTCTGTTTTTGCTCATAACAATAATTCTCCTTTACATATATCCATCTTTTCTAAGTTTCTGCATGGCATATGAATCTTCCTGATCCTGAGCTCTTCCCGCTCTTTCGCTGACTGTTGTTGTTTTAAGCTCTTCAATGATATCATCAAGCGTCGTCGCATTTGATTTGATTTTCCCCGTACAAGGAGCGCATCCCAAACTGCGGTAACGTTCTCCGTTTCTTGCAAAATACAAATCAATGAGAGGAATGTTTTCCCTTCTGATATATTCCCATATGTCTATTTCGTTCCAAGCCAGCAAAGGATGAACGCGGATGTGGTTTCCTTTAGGAAAATCGGTCTTGAACTGATCCCACATTTCAGGAGGCTGGTTGGAATAGTCCCATTTATCTTCTTTGTTCCGTTCGCTGAAAACTCTTTCTTTGGAACGTGAACCTTCTTCGTCTCTTCTTACCCCTACAATTAAGCCTTCAAACTCATATTTTTTCACAACTTGCTGCAGCGCGTCTGTTTTCAGCGCCTTGCAACAGACAAGTCTTCCCTGTTCCGGGCCCATCCCATTCTTTATCGCTTCTTCGTTGGTATGTACGATCAAATCAAGACTCAGCTCTTTTGATACCTTATCACGATAGGCTATCATTTCCGGGATTTTATAGGTGGTGTCAACATGGATAAAAGGGAACGGGCAATGACCAAAAAAGGCTTTTTTTGCCAACCATAACAATACAGTAGAATCTTTTCCTATCGACCACAACATGCCGAGTTTTCCCAGCTTTTTGTACGCTTCTCTTAAAATAAAGATACTTTGTGCTTCCAGTTGGTCTAAGTGGTTCATTTGCTATCACTCCATTATCTGATTTTTAATATTTATTTGCATCTTTCTTATTCAAAGTAATCTTTGCCTTTGGGGTTTCATTCTCTTCTATAATCCAGTCCGATATGTCCCCTTTGTCTTTTGCATAAAGCGTATATCCCTGTCCGCCGACGTCCGCCCCAAGAAATAATTTAAGTGCGCCTACCAGACATTCTTTTAAACAGCTGCAGCATCCCCAGCAGTCTTTGATATTTGAAATCTTTGCCTTGTTATCCTTTGTTAAATGCACCAAATTCCCAGGACAGACAACCGTACATTTTCCACATCCGATACATTTGTTTTGATTAATCAATATGCTCATGTTTTTGCCCCTCTTTGATAAGCGGTCGGAATATCATCTTGGTTTCTCCGTTTAGTGTAGTGGAATTGATGTAAACAAGATATCGGTCATCCTCCTGTGGATAATCCGTATTTTCAGCAAAGCTGTGCCACCTTGTCTCTTTGCGGGATTCCAAATGTTTAATCAACACTCTGGCAACTTCCAGCCTGTCTTTCAGCTCAAATATTTTTGTTAGGTCTCTTGTATTTTTAGCGGTAAGTTTTTCCGATAACTGAATCAGTTCGTTTATTTTCTCACTTGCCACAGTCAGCTGGATTTGGTTATATTGATAATTGGTCTTGATTCCTCCGGCATAGGTATCCATAATTGTTTGCATTGCTTCTTCCAAATCATTAATGGAATAAGTTGAATGGGTATTGTTCAGATATTTGGTTGATTTTCTAAATTGAATGTCTATATCTTCGTCCGAAATGGACGTCAACGTCTGTCCTTTTATGTAAGACAATGCCGAATGAGCGGCGATTTCTCCTTCCGCCAATGCACCTGTCACATATTTTTGGGGACATCCGCCCGCTACATCGCCCGCTGCGTACAATCCTTTTATTGAAGTAGACCTGTCATCGCTTACCCAGTATCCGCTTGCGGTGTGTCCTCCTATGATATAAGGCTCGGTACCTTCTATTTCAACATTCTGAACGTCTGGTGATTTCCCTGACTCAATCCATTTAAGCGTTTGGCTTGGCGCCATATTTAGATAGGCTTTATATAAATCTGCTGTTTGTTCTTGTGAAATCCCTTTGGTTTCCAAGTAACACGGCCCCCGTCCTTCTATGTTTTCTTTTACCGTGCCATATACTCTTTGGGATGTTGTAAATCCGTACTTAATGCCGTAATCTTCACCCAATGAATTGATCTGCCTTGCGCCCACTCCTTGCGCTATTGTTCCCGTCGGTGCAATGGTATCTTTACAGCGTAGCGCGATAAACCGCATCTCAAAGGTGGTCATCTCGGCTCCTGCTCGAATTCCCATTGCATATCCTGCACCTGTATTAAAAGGCGGATACCACATTTTATGGCGCGAGAATCCCGGATTGTTGGGTCTATATATTCCTGCGGCGCCCCCTGTTGCACAGATTACAGCTTTCGCCTCGATAACATAAAAAATATTATTATTGACCGAAACCCCGTAAGCTCCGATTGCTTTTCCGTCTTTTACTGCGTATTCAACAGCGTTTACACCGTTCATTACGGAAATTTTTGGATGATTTTCAACCGCTTTTGCCAATATGGGCTTGATATTCTCGCCATTTATTTTGATGTTTCGGTTCCCTCTTAAGACATATTTCCCATTTTCATCTTTAAGGATGACAAGCCCCAGATCCTCAAGTTTTTTAGTAACAGAATTGAGTTTTTGGGACATAGAGAGCAGCAAATCATACCGTGCGATTCCGTGCGCGTCATTCATGGCGTAATTTGCATAATCTTCCGGTTTTTGACCTTCACATATGTAAGCATTCAAAGCATTTACCCCTGCCGCTAAACAACCGCTTCTTTTGATGTATGCTTTTTCCAATATCAAAACGTTGGCATCAGACTCTTCTGCAATTGTTATTCCCGCAAAAATTCCTGCGGTTCCTCCTCCAATAATCAAAATATCTGTCGAAAGCTTTTTGACCTGCAAATAAAATCATCCTTTTCATATATGATTTGTATGTTTTAATAATATTATATTAAACATGGAAAAAATGTCAATTTGTTTTAGGCGTTTGCTAAATAATATCCTGTATAATACAAAAAATTTTAAGAAAATAATTAGTCCTTTTGCCATCAACGAAAAAATCCGGCGGAATTGAATCCGCCGGATTTTTTTATTTTTACAATTGCTTTTTTATTCGATCAAGAGCTCCCTTTTCAAGTCTTGAAACCTGAGCCTGACTGATTCCTATTTCTTGTGCTACCTCCACTTGGGTTTTCCCGTTTAAAAATCTTAGTGAAAGAATCATTTTTTCTCTGTTATTCAGATTTAAAATTGCTTCTTTTATGGCAATTTCCTCAAGCCAGTCCACATCATCCACCCGATCGGATACCTGATCCATCACATAAATGGTATCTCCGCCTTCGGAATATACGGGTTCATACAAAGAAACCGGATCCACAATGGATTCTAGCGCCAAAACGACATCTTCTTTTTTGGTTCCCATCTCTTTTGCGATTTGTTCCACCGTTGGTTCACGGTTTAACTCGTTTGTTAAACGCTCTTTAATCTGCATCGCTTTATATGCTGTATCTTTGAGGGAACGGCTGACTCTGACAGAATTGTTATCTCGAAGATACCGTCTTATTTCA
>JARBTU010000072.1 GCA_029240015.1 Oscillospiraceae bacterium
AAAAATAGATGTTCCCAAAAGAACAGCAAAAACAACGACCAATACGAGCATCGCGGGATTATGCTTCAGCTGTTTTAAATAATTCTTAATGGTCGTAAGAAATAAATATTTTAAAGCCTTCATTCCTGAACAACCGCCTTTTCCGTAATATCAAAAAAGAGTTGTTCAAGAGATATCTCATCCTTGTCATCTTGATTATTATATTTCGTGGCAGCAAAAGAACCATTCATCATGATGTGTGCCACATCCCAATAGTTTTCAACACTATCAAGCATGTGTGTACTAATCAGGATGGAAGCTCCGCTTTCTTTAAGCTCAACGAACATTTGTTTAAGCTGCTTGATGGCATGTGGATCCAATCCTACCATAGGTTCATCAAAAATGATAACTTTAGGTTTGTGTAAAACCGCACAGCAAATACTGAGTTTTTGCTGCATCCCTTTGGAAAGTTCTTTTCCCAGCTTTTCTTGTTTGTCTTTTAGCTCAAATCTTGTCAATAAGGAATTGGCATATTCCTTCCAGTCATCATTTAGTTCATATGCGCGAGCAATAAACTCAAGATGCTCCCAAACCGTCAAAAGGTCATATACTGCCGGCATTTCAGGAATATAGCCAAGAATTCTTTTGGCGTCGATAGATTTGTTCTCAAAACCACAAATATCAATTTGTCCCCGAAAACGCAACAACCCTGCAATACACTTGATAATAGTCGATTTGCCGGCACCATTCGGTCCTAATAACACTGAAATTTTTCCGTCGCCTACAGAGAAACTGATGTCATTGTTGGCGAGAACCTTGCCATAATTCTTTGTCACATTTCTTACATTAAACATTGTTCCTATTCCCTTTCTAATGTCAAAATGAATCGTCTATTTGTTCCTCGGTTTATAATTGGGATTTTTCTTTCTTTTCTTCTTGACGGAAAAGCCGAAACTCCCGATTTTTTTACCCAAACCAAAATAAGCACCGTGAGCATAAGCAGCTAAAGAACATTGTTCCAGGCGAAGCTTACCGCTTTCATCAATATATTTTTCCTCAACATTTACTGCAACGATGTCTGCAATAAACATATCATGAGAACCCATCGGAACAATTTCTGTCACTTTGCATTCTATACTTACGGGGCTTTGTGCAATCATCGGACAAGAAATCTCTGTTGCTTGTTGTTTAACAAGCTTTAAATGGTCAAATTTATTGACCTTTTCCCCTGTTCTTATTCCACAAAAATCTGCAGCTTTTATGAGAGACGCTGTAGTAAGATTAATTACAAACTCCCTTGAATTCTTGATAATTTCATGAGAATGTCTTGTAGGGCGAACAGAAATGTACGTTTTAGGCGGATCCGTATTGAGGATGCCCGTCCATGCAACCGTCATAATGTTTGATTTTTCCATAGTCCCGCATGAAATCATAACAGGCGGTACCGGTGCCAAAAGCGTCCCGGCTTTCCATTTTATCTTTGCCATAAATATTTTATTTCTCCTTCAATCTATATACCTTTCGGTCTATAATTACGTTCGTTTTACCATTTTTCTTTCAAAGCAAAGGATACCACATTTTTTGAAAAAACACAACTAAAATCCCATTAATCGTGTTATAATTATATCATATTTTTTAGATTAATGGAGCTTTTTATATGAATCATCTGCTTGAAAATTGCACATTATGCCCTCGCAAATGCGGAGTCAACAGACTTTTGGGGCAAAAAGGATTTTGTGGAGCTACACACAAAGTAAAAGTTGCCAGAGCCGCTCTTCATTTTTGGGAAGAACCTTGTATTTCGGGTAAAAAAGGCTCAGGTACCGTATTTTTTTCGGGATGCAATCTCAAATGCGTATACTGTCAAAACTATCAAATCAGCACCGAGCAATCAGGGATAGAAATTTCGGTCCAAAGACTGGTTGAGATTTTTCTCAAACTCCAATCACAGGGAGCCTTAAACATCAATTTAGTGACCCCTACCCATTATGTTCCTCAGATTATACAAGCGCTTTTATTAGCCAGAAAAAAGGGATTATCTATCCCTATTATTTACAATTCCAGCGGATACGAATCGGTTGAGACCATTAAGATTTTGGAGGGCTTTATTGATGTCTATCTTCCTGATATAAAATATTTTGATGACCGCTTTGCAAAAAAATACTCTTTTGCAAAAGAATATTTTACTTTTGCAAAAGAGGCGGTTCAAGAAATGTTTCATCAAGTAGGAAGGCCTGTTTTTGACAAACAAGGTATTATAAAAAGAGGCGTTATTATCAGACATCTCATGCTCCCCGAGCACTTGGAAGACTCCAAACAAATTGTCAAAACCATCTATGATTTGTTTGGAGACCAAGTCTTTGTAAGCATCATGAACCAATATACGCCTCTTCAGAAAGTTGCTGATTTTCCTGAAATCAACAGAAAAGTTACTGATGATGAATATGAAAAGCTTATTGATTTCGCCATTTCAATCGGTATTGAAAATGGGTTTATTCAAGAAGGTGAAACAGCGAAAGAAGGCTTTATTCCAAAATTCGATTTTAAGGGTGTTTTATAAAGTTTTATTTAGCAATAAGGCTTAATAAAATTCCTCCTGCAATAACAGAGGCAATCTGTCCGGAAACGTTTGCGCCTGCTGCATGCATCAACAAGAAGTTTTGTTTATCTTCCGCAAGACCCATCTTATGAACAACCCTCGCAGACATCGGGAATGCAGAAATTCCAGCTGCACCAATCATCGGGTTGATTTTCTTCTTTAAGAAAAGGTTAAGAAATTTTCCAAAAAGAACTCCGCCAACAGTATCGAAAACGAAAGCAACAAGACCAAGACCCAAAATTAGAAAGGTTTCTGCTGTAATAAAAGAACTTGCTTGCATTTTGGTAGCAACTGTAATACCTAAAAGCAAACTAATAAGGTTTGCAAGCTCTTTTTGTGCGCTCTGTGACAAAGAATTTAGCACACCGCATTCTCTGACAAGGTTACCGAACATCAGGAATCCTATCAAGGCGACTGAACGAGGAGCGATAACTCCTGCTACCATTGTAACAATGATTGGGAATAAGATTCTCGTCGTTTTAGAAATGGTTTTGTCATGACTTGGCATTCTAATCAAACGTTCTTTTCTTGTAGTGATAAGTTTAATAACCGGCGGTTGAATAATCGGTACCAAAGCCATATAAGAATATGCCGCCACCACTATCGCACCAAGATATTTCGTCTGATAATAGTTCGCAACGAAGATGGATGTAGGTCCGTCAGCTGCACCGATAATAGCAGTAGAAGCCGCATCATGGTCATTAAATCCGATAAAACGTGCCACAAAGAATGTGAACAAGATACCAAATTGAGCCGCGAAACCAAACAGCATCATTTTAGGATTGGAAAGCAAAGGCCCAAAGTCGATCATTGCACCAATACCGATGAATAATAGCAAAGGAAAAAGTTCGTTTGCTATTCCTGCATTAAAAAGTGTATCAATAGCGCCGTGTTCAACAACACCATCTATCGTTTGATCTACAGCGCCCGAAAGAGGCAAGTTTACAAGAATCGCACCGAATCCCATTGGTAAGAGAAGTGTAGGTTCCATTTCTTTTTTGATTGCAAGATAAATAAGTACTGCACCAATTAACCACATTAGAAGTTGCTGCCAAGTGGTATGTTGAGTAATATTGGTCCATATAGTTACCAGAATTTCCAACAAGAACACCATCCTTTTAATATAAAAAATATAAAAAGACTTTTATTACGAATTGGTAAAAGACGCAATAAAAGTCTTGCTTATAAAGTATGCGCGGGATTTTTCAATCGTTGTATCGCATTCATACTACAGCGAATTTCATTGTAAGCTACGCCCTTTTTGACACCCCTAAACACTACATTCCCCATGATAACACATTGTTAACTTTTTTTCAATATATTTTGTCATAATTCTGTGATATTTTTTGCTAAAATCTTGTCGTTTACTGCATTCTTTATAAGCACATATATTATAGACATTGTTGGAATCCCAATCACCATTCCTAGGAAACCAAAAGCATTCCCTCCCACAATCACAGCAATCAAAATCCAAAGCGGCGGAAGTCCCACGGAACTCCCCACAACCCTTGGATAAATGAGGTTTGCCTCCAGTTGCTGAAGGATGATAATGAACACCAAAAACCATAGAGCTTGGCTCGGGCTGACAAGCAATAAAATAATTGTACTTGGAACAACTCCAATAATCGGACCGATCATAGGAATCAAATTGGTTATGGCCATAATAACACTGATTAAAATAGCGTATTTAAAACCAAAAATCAGCATTCCCACGAAACATAGTATACCTAATATAGCAGATTCAAGCATTTGTCCGTTGATAAAGTTTGAAAAGGTGTTTATTATAAGATTCAGTACGAATTTAATCTTTTTCGAAGTCCTTTTCGAAAACATTGCGGCAAGAATTTTTATAATCTGAGCTTTTATCTTAGTTTTGTCAACTAATATATAGATAGAAATGACTATTCCAATAAAAATCTCCGCCAAGGTGCCAAGTGTCGCTTTGGCAATATTTAATCCTTTTTCTAAAAAGTTGTCATAAACAGACGGAATATTCCTGATGCCGCTTTGAAGTTTACTCTGCAAATCAAGGTCATTTTCAAGATCAATTTTGAACCATGAGAACACTTTTCTGATCACATCATCAAAATTGGCATAATATTTTTCAATATTCCCTACAAACTGCTTTGTGCTCTGCACCAGTTGAGGAATAATAATCCACAACAATGCAACAATGATTAAAATCAAGAGCAAATAAATGCAGACAATTGCGAGTATTCTCGCAAGCTTTTTAAATTTATCTTTTTTAAAGAGTTTACGAAACATTCTTTCTATTGTACATAATGGATTATTAAGGATTATTGCGATTGCTATTCCAATAATAACGGGCCTAACGATAACAATTAAATTAATCACCCATCTCATAATTGTTTGGATATTAAAAATAGCAAAGACAATGATTGTCGCAAAAAAGATAAAGAGTAAAAGTGTTTTAATTAGCTTTTTATCCATATAGTTCTCCACACATATTATTTTTTAATACATCATAGATACTTTATATGTTGCCCCAAAAATCACTTATTTAGTAAGATTTTGCTTATAAAAATAAAAAAGGCTTTTTAAAAAAGCCTTTTTTATTTATTTCATACTCGAATTATGCTTTATTTACTGAACCGAAAAGTTCCATTTTTTCTTTTACAGTCGCTTTAATTGCTTCAAAGCCTGGATTTAAAAGTTTACGAGGGTCAAAGCCTTTTCCGGATAAATCTTTTCCTGCTTCAATATATTTACGTGTTGCATCCGCAAAAGTAAGTTGGCATTCTGTATTTACGTTTATTTTTGAAACGCCAAGAGAAATCGCTTTTTGAATCATATCTTCAGGAATTCCCGTTCCACCATGAAGAACAAGCGGCATACCTGTTGTTTTCGCTTGAATTTCAGCCAAAACATCAAAGTTAAGTCCTGTCCAGTTTGCAGGATATTTTCCGTGGATATTTCCGATTCCTGCAGCAAGCATGGTCACGCCAAGATCAGCAATTGCCTTACATTCATTTGGATCAGCAACTTCACCGTTACCGATAACTCCGTCTTCTTCTCCGCCGATGGAACCTACTTCTGCTTCAACAGAAATGCCTTTTTCTCCGGCAATTCTGATAAGCTCTTTGGTTTTTTCGATGTTTTCTTCAATCGGATAATGAGAACCGTCGAACATAACAGAGGAAAAACCGGCTTTGATAACTTCCAATGAGCCTTCATAGCTTCCATGGTCAAGGTGTAACGCAACAGGAACTGTAATTTTTAGCTCCTCCATCATACCGTTAACCATTCCAACGACTGTCTTATATCCAGCCATATATTTTCCAGCACCTTCAGAAACTCCCAGTATTACAGGAGAATTGTTTTCTTGTGCGGTTAACAGAACAGCTTTTGTCCATTCAAGGTTATTGATGTTAAATTGACCTACTGCGTATTTGCCGTCTTTTGCTTTGTTTACCATTTCTTTTGCAGAAACCAACATATTAAAAGTCCTCCTTGCAAGATTTAAATAACAGTAATTATTATAAGGCATATTCTAAAAAAAATCAAACAAATTTTTCATATTTATGGCATCTGTTAAAAAAATAACAGATGCCATGCTTTTATTATATATTTTAACATAATAATAAATATTGCTGTCGAAATCAAGCCATATCTTTTTATTTCAGATAGTTCCTATAAATCTCAAAAGAATCATAGATGGGCTTGTACTTTCCAGAACCATTTGTAGTTATTGCAATATATTCTTTCCCGTCTTTGATTGCAAAGCTTGCCAAACAATGCCCCGATTCACTTGTATATCCTGTTTTTCCGCCAAGTATGGTTACATTCTCCACCTCTGTTCCATACATTCTGCTGAACATCGTGCTCGTGAGCAAAATACCTTTCGGATGCTGTTCTGTTTTCCCTGTTGTGTATTGATAGGTAGAAAGAATTTTTCTGCACATCTCATTTTTCATGGCGTAATTAAGAATCATCGCCATATCAACAACTGTGCTGTAATGACTTGCATTATGCAATCCGCTGGTGTTCATAAAATGCGTATTTTTTAATCCCATTGAGACTGCCTTTTGATTCATCAGTTCAACAAAACCACTTTCAGAACCGCTAACCACTTCTGCGATTCCCATTGCGGCATCTGCTCCTGAAGGAAGAATAGCACCATAAAGCATATCGATCAATTTTGCTTTTTCTCCCTCAAGGAATCCCGCTTGGGTGGCATTTTGTTGATAGAGAGGCAATAAAATCTCGTTTGTCATAGTGAATGTCTGGTTTAAATCTTTTATATTTTCCACTGCAACAATCAGCGTCATAATTTTTGTGAGAGAAGCAGGATAAATCCGCTCATCGGACTTTCGCTGGGCTAATATGGCATTGTTATCTACCTCGATCAGTACGGCGTGCTTGCCGTTCACTTTGCTTCCAAAAGTTTTTGTGTCTGTGGTCACATCGGGATACACCATCTGCTGAGTCTTCACACTTAATCCTGTCATGTTATCTGAATCTTTTTGCGTTTTTTCTCCTGAAGTGATAGAGCCTTTATTTTCGCTTTTATTGTTAATGTGCGCAAAATAACTCGACAGACTTGTCACAAAAACAAAAAGTAAAACTAAAGATATAATATATAAAATCTGTTTAATAATATTCTTTTTTTGCCTTTTTCTAGACATATTTTTATCCCATTCCCTGCTAATCTTTAATTTTGTAAACTTATAAAAAAGTTAAACATAATGATATTATTATATAATAATCGACGTTAAATTACAATAATCGAATAAAATTTTATAAAAATTTTTGATTCTTTTAACTCTTTTAACTATAATAAATAAAAACCATGAATCTAGCATATGATTCATGGTTTTTATTTATTAATTCATTTAAAAACTCTGTGATTATTTGAAAAAAATCGTTTGGAAAGAAAAATACAACAGCACTAAGATACCAAGTACAATCCTATACCATCCAAATATCTTAAAGTCATTCTTTTGAATGTAACTTACAAGGAATTTTATTGCGAAAATTGACACGACAAAGGCAACAATCATTCCAATCAATAGGGTCATGATTTCGCTTCCTGTAAAATCAAAACCAAATTTTAACATTTTGATAAGGCTTGCACCAAGCATTGCAGGAATCGCTAAGAAAAACGTAAACTCGGCGGCGACTGTTCTTGATGTACCGATCAGAATGGCACCTATAATGGTAGCACCCGAACGTGATGTTCCCGGAATCACAGACAATAACTGAAAAACACCAAT
>JARBTU010000073.1 GCA_029240015.1 Oscillospiraceae bacterium
GCTGTTGCCGCAACTCTTTCCTGAGAAATCCGTTGCATTTCTTTTACACGCCGAATCGCATCCTGCTGCATTGAAAGAATATCATTGCTTGAATAGTTCGGACTCATCCCTTATCACCACCTAAAAGACCGCCCAAAATCCCTGATTGCTGCAGCAAAGGCATGGCTGCCAAAAGCTGCATAATCTTGATGGCTTCATCCACTTTGTGCTGGCGTTCGGGTTTTATATGCGGACGCAGTGCACGAATAAGCTGGACATTAGAATTGTCGGTTTTAAAACCGGACATCATTCCTTGGAGTTTCATAATCATGTTTAGATCCAGTCCGCCAAGATCCAATCCTCCAAGGATATCATCATCCTTTTTATTGTTGGATTCCGACTGCGATTCGGATTGATTCATTAACCCGGGGAGAAGCCCCGCGAGGGAAGAGAGATCAGGCGAGTCCCCGCTGCCGCTGCCAAGCATACTGGCAACGTCTTTTAATTTTTGTTTTCCTTCATCGCTGCCTAAAATATCTTGAAGCTTTGCAACAAGGTCATCCATGGCTTATTTTTCCTCCGTCAGTTTTTTTAAAAGCTGCCGTGCCTGAGGGGATTTCAAAAGCTGTTCAGCAATATCAGGGTTGGACAAAACTTGGTTTAGCTTATTGGAACCTTTGGAATTGGAATTTTTAAGAACATCTTTTAGGTTTCCGCTTTCAAGCTGGGATTTTAACTGTTCAGGGCTGGTTCCCATTTTTTTGCTTGCCATTTTAAGCAGTTCATCCAACTGCTTAGGATTTATATTTTTTTCGTTCATAAAACAGCCTCCATTACCAAATGATTTTGGTTGATTACCTTATTATTTTATGTTACTGTAACAATAGTTAGAACAGGATATAAAGGAGCGTTGGCGTTGAGAATCGTTGTTGTCTCAGACACACATAAAAAGTTTTGGAGTTTGCAGCAGATTGTTGAAAAGCATCTTTCAGACACAGAAATGTTTATTCATCTCGGAGACGGGGAGCGGGAATATGAGGAGATCAAAGACATGTATCCTCATAAAAAATTTTGTTATGTAAAAGGAAACTGTGACTATGACTTAAATCATAAGGAAGTCGAAATTATTGGGATAGAAGAGTATAAAATATTTATTACTCATGGTCATATTTATGGCGTAAAATACGATTTGGAGAGGCTAAAACTGGTTGCAAGACAGAATAAAGCAACAATCGCTCTTTATGGGCATACGCACAAAAGCTATAAAGGGTATGAGGATGGGCTCTATATTATGAATCCCGGGAGCCCTGTCTTGCCACGCGATTCAAAGCCCAGTTACGGAACCATAGATATTACCAAAGCCGGAATCGTCCTTAACATCATTCTCATACAACCATAGGGAGAAATTGGGTTTATAAGATATCCTGAGTCGATTTTTTGCACAAAATTTAATCGATTATTGACATAAGTTGTTATGAAATATATAATATAAGTAATAAGAATTTCTAAATGCGGATCTGAACGAAAGAGAGATTAAGGAATTTTTGTTCTTTCTCTAAAAAACAAGCACGACTATGAACATTTTTTTAAAAATTCAGCAAGAAAATATTTATGAAAATGGTATCTAAACAATGAATCACAAAAAATGCTGTGTTATGATTGGAGACAATAAATATGGAAAAAGAACTTATAGACCGCATCGCTGCCGGTGGGGATGTCTATAATGTAAACGTGGATGGAGAAGTGACGGGCAGAACCATAAAGCTTCCTACAGATTTTGAATTTACCAAACAAGCGCAAAAACAAAGTATTGTATATCCGATTTTGAAAAGAACGATGGATATTATCTTTTCACTGTTGGCAATTATTTTGTTTTCCCCTGTATTTCTTATCATAGCGATTGCTGTTCGGGTCGATAGCAAAGGTTCCGCACTGTATGCTCAGGAGCGTGTAGGGAAAGGCAACAAGCCGTTTAAGATGCTCAAATTTAGAAGCATGTGTATGGATGCAGATGAAAAACTCGAAGAGTTAAAAGATATGAACGAGAAAGACGGTCCGATTTTTAAGATTATTCACGATCCCCGAGTCACAAAAGTGGGCAAGTTTCTTAGAAGAACAAGCTTGGATGAACTCCCGCAATTTCTCAATATTTTGATGGGACATATGAGTATTGTCGGTCCCCGCCCGCCTTTGGTATGCGAAGTATCGGAATATGAAGAATGCCATATGCGCCGGCTTGATGTGAAACCCGGGCTCACCTGCTATTGGCAGATAAGCGGAAGAAGCGATCTTTCGTTTGACAAGTGGATTGAGCTGGACATGAAGTACATATCTGAGCGCAGCATTTTAACAGACATCAAAATTATTTTAAAAACAATTCCTGCTGTATTAGGCGGGAAAGGTGCCTACTAAACATTTCTTCTTAAGAGGAATTGTATATCAACAATATATTTAAACTTACTGTATCTATATAAAAATACAGCACTAAAAAGGAAACATTTCACAACGTTACGCATGACAACATTGTGGTTTAGGATATAAAAAAGCTTGTGTATAAATTTACACAAGCTTTTATTTTATGTTAATTTTTTGGTATCTGTTTGATTTTTTGTTTTGTATTGTTCGGTCAGAGGGTCAACAAATGTATATTTCCTGTAGTATTCTTTGGTTTCGCTGTCTCTCATGATGGGTGAGCGGTGCTTTTGCAAAAGGTTGACGATTTGGTATACATCAATCCAAATTTCGTTATTGCCCTCTTTTTGGGATTCATCAAAGATGAGCTGCATTCCGAAATGAAGATGAGGAACGGTCATTCCATTGACATTTTCATTGTCGGAATATCCTGTCATGCCCAAATATCCGATAACGTCACCTGCATTCACGATTTGACCTTCTTTTATGTCCGAATGGAACGGTCGATCTTTTCTTAAATGAGCATAATAATAATATCTTTTTTTATCAAAACTTCTGATACCGATTCTCCATCCGCCGTATTTGTTCCATGCGGCGACTTCCACATAGCCTGATTCGACTGCAATAATCGGAGTGCCGGTGCTTCCGACCAAATCATTGCCCAGATGTTTACGCTTAAATCCATAGGAGCGGGAGTTTCCAAAGTCATCATAGTGTGAAAAACCATATCCGTATGCAACAGGGGAATAAGCTTTGAGTCCATATTTTGTTTCCATCGTGGGATTGGGGTTTACATCCAGTGCTTGTTGAGATATCTGGTATTCCCCCACGAAGCCGCCTAAGACAGCATCATATGCGGTTTTAAAATAATCAAAGTTTTTCATATTTTGAGTCAATTCTTCAAAAGTATCTCCCTGGTTGACGGCTTGAATCAGTTTATCCATGTCCTTTGCTTTGTACTTCTTCCATGAACCACCGTATTTGGAGGCAAGATAAGCAAGGATATCGACCCAGCTGAGTTCTTTTTTTTCGTTGTGGGCTTTGATGTCAGCGTTTAGCGCTTTCACCATGGCGGAGTAAGGAACATTAAAATCAACCCATTTTATAAACGGACTTGTGGCATAAACATTTTGGTTAACTTGGATAAAATTAAACAAAATGCAAACACAAAGAAGTATTGAAACAAAGTAAAACAGCATGTTCTTTTTTCGCAAAAAAATCCCTCCACAAAATGAACCTGATACAATAAGTATATATTCATTAAGAGAGGAATTCATGCGTATTTTATCCCATTAGCTGGGAAAAGAACAGGATGAGAGGAATGCTGAAAAGACATAAAATATTAGTCACCGCAATCAGCTCGGAGGAGTAGATGTAATCTTTGTCAAAACGGGTGGCAAACAGGATGGCCGAAGTTCCTGCCGGACAGGCGGTAGCAATCAGATTGGTAAGCATCACAGTATGGTCAAGCGGCAGTAATTTGAAAATAAAAACCACAATTACGGGAACAACAATAAGACGCAAAAAGGAGATATAATAAATCCTGAGATTGGAAAGCGCGGATAAAAGATTCGCTTGCGCGATGGAAGCTCCCGTTACGAGCATTGCAAGAGGGGTGTTGAGAGATGCCAGATAATCGACCGACTCTTTAAGCGGCCCCGGGAAAGGAATTCCCACAAAGAAAATGATAAGGCCGCAAATGATGCTGATAACAGTGGGGGAGGTAAAAACATGAATTACGGATTTCAAGTCGCGCTTGCCGGACATCATGAAAATCCCCTGTGTCCACGACAGCAGGTTGAACACAGTCAGATATGCACTCGCATAAAAGACGCCATCACCTCCAAGCAGGGAATAAATGAGGGGAATAGCCATAAATCCACAGTTTGAATAAATGACGGCAAAACGCTCGATAGGGGCATTGCTTCTTTTGTTTCTAATTAAAATATAAGAAACGATAAAACCAACTACGTGGCTGATGACTGCCAGTCCAAAGGCAACTAAAAGACCATGAAAAAGCTTGTCATTAAATTCTTTCTGATAAGAGGAAAGAATAACGGCGGGGGTCACGACAGACAACAGGATGTTGGAAAGCTGTTTGTTGCCGTTCTCTTTCAAAAGTTTCACCTTAAAGCACAGTGCGCCCACCGCCATCAGGATAAACATGATAAGGACCTGGATAAATACGTTATAGGATAAAGCCATTTTTAAAATCCCTCTTCAGTCGACTTTTTGAACATAACAAAAGAATACTCTTATCACACAACAGAATCGGTGACAAGAGTGTGGAGAAGTATAATTTGATTTATTTTTATGAATCTTAATATTATTATAATTTAATTTATAAATAAATCAATAAGCTTTTTAAATAATATTGACGTTTTGGGTATATTAAGTTAAAATAAATAGTTGTATACTTATATAGTTAAATATTTTAGGAGGAAATGCTTTGATTAAAATCTCTCCATCTATTTTAGCAAGTGACTTCGCAAACCTTGAAAGCGAAATTAAAAGAATGGAACAAGCGAAAGCGGACATGCTCCACATTGACGTAATGGACGGCCATTTTGTTCCGAACTTAACGCTTGGCGCACCGATTGTGAAAAGCTTGCGAAAAAAGACGGATTTATTTTTTGACGTTCATTTGATGATTTCCGATCCTTTGTTTTTTATAGATGACTTTGCAGATGCGGGAGCGGATTTAATTACTTTTCATGTGGAAAGTGATTCCGACCCGAAGCAAACCATTCAAAAAATTAAGTCGAGAAACATCAAAGCAGGAATATCCGTCAAGCCTAAAACTCCGGCCAGCGAAATTTTGGATTTTATAGATGATATTGATATGGTACTGATCATGACGGTGGAGCCGGGATTTGGCGGCCAGTCGTTTATGAGTGACATGATGCCCAAAATTGAACAGATAAAACAGTATTGTGAACAAACAGGAAGAGAAATAGATATTCAGGTTGATGGCGGAATCACCATCGAAACAGCGCCTGTTGTGAAAAAAGCAGGGGCAAATGTTTTAGTCGCGGGGTCGTTTATTTTTAGTGCGACCGACCCGAACGCCGCAGTTGCCGGATTAAGAGACGCTTAGCAAAGATATTCAACAATCGTTTCGATTGCGATGTTGTCGACAATTGGTTTAGCATGTTCTTTGATAAAAGAGCCTTTGACGGCACCTTTTCCCACAAGCTGTCCATACTCGCTGACTAAAGCGACGATTTTATCGTCCATTTTGAAATAGGTATAAATCAGCAGCATGTATTTTTGATCAAGAAGATACAGCGAACTTTTCAGGATTAGATGACTGTATTGGTTAAAGAGTTTATCACATACGTTGATGACATTGTCGATGTTTCCAAACTCGAAGATAATCGGGGTATTAAAATTATTTTTATATCTTTTCGGTTTGGAGAGAGGAATCGGCATCTGAGGATTCACCACATTGACGTACAAAACACATCCTCCCTCCGAATGAGGGAAGGCTTCGATAAAAAGTTTACCCTCAGACAAGTCGATGGAGGTTTGTTCTCTGACCCTTTGCAGTAGATTCAGGATTACCCTTTTGGTGTCTGGATCTTTATAATCCATTTGGTCATATGTAATACAAAGCTGTTGCATATCATCAAACGATAAAAAGATACGAACAGTTTTTTTATCAATTAATTCTATCGTCAAGTTGAATCAACTCCAAGTCAAGTTAAGATTATAAAACATTCTCACTATCATTATATTAAGAATTTTGATTGCCGCTACTTGAATTTGAAACAAAGAAAAAGTTGCTGCAAATTCGTTGTAGCTTTGTTATTCCTTATGAAAGGGCAGGTGGACCGATGCAGGAAAGAAAAATTCCACAAAGATCAAAAAATATAGATATTGTTGTTACATTGTTACCAATTTTGTTTATGGCAGTTTATTATTACGGATTAAGGGTTTTGGTTTTATCCGCATATGCAATTATATTCAGCTTGATAAGTGATTATTTATGTATTAGGTTAAAAGGCGAAAAAAAATGGCAGAAATATGACTTTTCTCCCATCATTACTGCGCTGATTTTTGTACTTGTCCTTCCGGCAAGCACACCGTTCTGGCTTGTGATCATTGGGGTGCTGGTTGCGAACGTTGTAGCCAAGCATCCTTTCGGCGGTGTGGGAGCGAACATATTCAATCCTGCCGCGGTTGCGGTTGCTTTTGTTACCATCTGTTGGCCGAGCCAAGTTTTAATGTATCCTCAGCCTTTTGATGCGTTGGGTTTACAGTCTGAAGTGACTACCCAGCTGTTTCGTGGGGTCGCATACAACCTGCAGCTTGGAGGCACGCCTCATATAAGCTTTATGGATGCACTCCTTGGGAACTTTGCAGGTCCGATGGGCGCGACAAACATTCTTGTGATTGTAATGTGCGGTGTGTATCTTCTGATTAGAAGATCGGTTTCATGGCAGATTGTTTTAGCCACACTTTCGACGACAACATTGTTTGCTTTTTTGATTCCGAGAATCATAGCAGGCGGAAAAGCTTCCGTTGTGTATGAAACCATCTCGGGCATGTTGGTTTTTGGGGTTATTTTTATGGCGTCAGACCCGATGACTTCTCCAAAGACAGGTTTTGGAAAAGCACTGTACGGAATATTCCTGGGGCTTTTGACCATGATGTTCAGATATCTGGGTAAGATTGAAATAGGCTTTGTTTACGCACTTTTGATTATGAATGCGCTTTCTTCCATGTGTGATGTTTATGCAAAAAATATTGTGGATGGACTGAGGGAATTTAAAAACGGGAAGTTTAACCCCTCCAACAAAAAGGAGGCGGCTTTGAATGATTAGGAAATTTTATCAAAGTCACAGAAAGACTTTTGATCTGTTAGAAGGACTATTTGTTGGCAATACTGTTTTAGAGCGGGGATTGGTAGTTGCGCCTATTATTGTCGCTAGTAATACCATGCAAAATGCTGTTACCTTAGGTTTGGGCTTTTTACTTATTACCTTTATTACGGTGTTTCTCTCTCCTCTTGTTCCCAGAAAATTGCCTTACACCATAAGAGTGATTCTCTATGTGATTTTGGCGGCAGTAGGGTTTATTCCTGTTTCATCTCTTTTGAACAGCGCTTTTCCGGTGGCTGTTTATAAAGTCGGAATCTTTTTGCCTCTTATTGTTACGAACTCGCTTATTGTATCCAAAATCGAATCCCGTTTTCTTAAAAAGCGCTACAGTATGATGGTCATAGACTTGTTTGCTCATGTGATGGGTTTTTTCATTGTGATTTGCATTGTTGGGGCACTAAGGGAGATTTTTGGAAATGCAAGCTTCTGGGGACAGCCGTTTGAGAATCAAGATAAAGCACCTGCATTGATGCTCCCGTTCTCTGGATTCATAT
>JARBTU010000074.1 GCA_029240015.1 Oscillospiraceae bacterium
ATCAAAAGACATTATTATCGTTACCTCCTGCGCAGGAATCCCCACGGCTTTTCTATTCTTATTTTACATCAAGCACATAAATTTATCTGTAAATTTCCAATTATAATAGTACATTTTGTATTTAGATTTGTCAATTATATTCGGTGTATTCCTCAAAAAATCTTATGATTTTTTTATTAATTTTCCTTTTTTATTATTCCCAAAATGGTTCTTTTGTAATATAATTGCACTATGCGTTAAAAATAATATCATTGTATTTTGAAGATATTTATGGAGGAAGTATGAAAAGAATTATTTGTGTGACCCTGATATTGTCCGCTCTTCTTTGCGGATGCAATGCTTCAGACGGTTCAAAACAGTCCAGTTCCAAAAGTTCAAGTGTTCCCTCTGTCAGCTCCGCTGCAACAGAAGCCAACATAAAGCCCGCAAACGGAATTGTTACGATTCCCAACGCCAACAGCGACGACTGGGCTTTGTTCTTGGTTAACAATTACAACAAGCTGCCGGACAACTATAGCGTTCCCCTTGCAAACGTAACCCCGGACAGGCAGTTCCACAAAAAAGCGGTAGATGATTTTAAACAGATGCTTGAAGGCGCCAAAACAGCAGGATATAACCTCTATATTGTTTCCACCTACAGATCGGTTGCATACCAAAAAAACCTGTACCAAAGGAATGTGAACAGTTTGGTTTCTCAAGGAAAAACCCAAAAGGAAGCTGAAAAAGAAACTTCTGTGAATATTGCTCAACCGGGCAAGAGCGAGCACAACACAGGTCTTGCGACCGACATCGTATCAGGCGACTGGTTCACAAAGCACACTGACTTAACACAGGATTTCGAAGATACTCCGGAATTCCAATGGCTTTATGAAAACTCCCCGAAGTACGGATTTATATTAAGATACCCGAAAAACAAGCAGGATATTACCGAAATCACTTATGAACCTTGGCATTACCGCTATGTCGGGAAAAAATACGCTCAAAAAATTAAAGACTCCGGGCTCACTCTCGAAGAATATATGAAGAATCAAGTCAAATAAATGTTGTTTTTGAACTGTTTTTGTCCTTGTTAATAATTTATTCACGTGAATTAATAAATTATTAAAAACATTTAACTAATTCTTAAATTGACAACTTGACAGAAAATTATTATACTGGTACTTGTGGGAAATTTGAATTTTATCGGCAGTTAATGTCGTTTACATGAAAGGAGCTCTAAAAAAATATGCTTACAAACAACAAAAACGTTCTGACTTGGGTCGACGAAATGGTGGCACTAACAAAACCTGACAAAGTAGTGTGGATTGACGGAAGTGAAGAACAGCTTATCGCTCTCAGAGAGGAAAGCGTTGCAATCGGCGAAATCAAAAAATTGAATGAAGAAAAACTTCCTGGTTGTTATATCCATAACACAAAGGAAAATGACGTTGCCCGTGTGGAGCATCGTACTTTCATTTGTTCACAAAAAGAAGAGGATGCAGGTCCTACTAACAACTGGAAAGACCCTAAAGAAATGTATGCTATGCTAACACCAATGTTTGACGGTGTTATGAAAGGCAGAACCATGTACGTAATCCCTTACTCCATGGGTCCTATCGGTTCCAAAATGTCTAAAGTAGGCGTTGAAGTGACCGACTCGATTTATGTTGTTTTGAACATGGATATCATGACAAGAATGGGAAAAGACGCATTCGTTCAACTTGGGGACGAGTCTAACGACTTTGTTCGCGGACTTCACTCCAAAGCGGATATTGACCCTGAAAATCGTTACATCTGTCATTTCCCTGAAGATAATACCATTTGGTCTATCAACTCCGGTTACGGCGGAAACGTTTTGCTTGGCAAAAAATGCTTTGCGCTCAGAATCGCTTCCTATCAAGGGAAAAACGAAGGCTGGATGGCTGAGCACATGCTTATTCTTGGTGTTGAGAATCCACAGGGCGAAGTAAAATATATTGGTGCTGCTTTCCCATCCGCTTGCGGAAAAACAAACTTGGCTATGCTTATTCCGCCGGATGTTTATGCAAAACAAGGCTATAAAGTTTGGTGTGTTGGCGACGATATCGCTTGGTTGAGAAAAGGAGACGACGGTCGTCTTTGGGCTATCAACCCTGAGAACGGATTCTTTGGTGTGGCTCCTGGAACCAACCTCAAATCCAACCCTAACGCTCTTCACTCAACAGAGAAAAATACAATCTTCACAAACGTTGTAAACAATTTGGATGACAACACCGTTTGGTGGGAAGGTCTTGATAAAAACCCTCCTGAAAACGCAATTGACTGGAAAGGCAACCCTTGGAACGGAAAAACCTCCGCAGAAAAGGGTGCACATCCAAACAGCCGCTTTACCGCTCCTGCAATCAACTGCCCTTGCATCAGCTCTGAGTTCAACAATCCGCAAGGCGTTCCGATCAGCGCGATTGTATTCGGCGGAAGAAGAGCAAAAACTGCTCCGCTTGTATATCAATCCTTTGACTGGACACATGGTGTATTCGTTGGTTCCATCATGGCTTCCGAGACGACTGCTGCCGCTGCCGGCGCTGTTGGTGTCGTTCGTCGTGACCCAATGGCGATGCTTCCGTTCTGCGGATACCATATGGGTGACTATTTTGCACATTGGCTCAAAATGGGCGTATCCTTGGGCGATAATGCACCAAAAATCTTTAATGTAAACTGGTTCAGAACAGACGATGAAGGTCACTTCATCTGGCCTGGATTCGGCGATAACATGCGCGTGTTGTCATGGATTTTGGATCGTTGCGAAGGAAAAGCTGACGCAGTTGAAACTGCAATCGGTTATGAGCCAAACGCAGAAGACATTAACATTGAAGGTCTTGACATTGATGTTGACGTAATCAGAGGTCTTTTGGATGTAGATGCTGATTTGTGGAAACAAGACGCTGCTGCAATCAAAGAGTTCTATTCAACATTTGGCGACAAAATGCCTGCTGCATTATTAGACGAACTTGCTAAGCTGGAAAAAAGACTTGGCTAATTAAAATAACATTATTAAGATATAATAAAACCCGTAATACATGCTGTATTACGGGTTTTTGTTGAGTTTACGCCCTGAATATGGTACAATATGTTAAATAAATATTGGAGTGGAATCTATGAAAACAAAGAAATTATTATCGGCATTTGCTATTAGCTGCTGCCTTTGTTCCATAATATCTTTAGGAACAATTGCATCAGCAGAAAGCTCATCAGAAAAAACAAGTGTTTCCAACTATACTCTGTTAGAAAATCAAGAACCCGTTATAGAAGACGGCTTCGTTGAACAAAATGGCAATACATACTACTATGAAAACGGTGTAATGGTTAAAAACAGATGGGTTAATCTTGAATCAAATTGGTACTTCTTGAATGAGCATGGAATCTTGGCAAAAGATACTATAATTCTTTCTGGTGGCAAGCGGTATTACGTAGACATGGCTGGAGCTTTGGCTACAAATTTTTGGTATAAATCTGATGACGGTACTGTTGCTTATTATTTTGGCTTATCTGGTGTTGCTGTAACTGATCAATGGATGAAAATCGAAGGCGAATATTACTATTTTGACACTGACGGTATTATGAAGACTGGATGGCTGATCTTTGGCAAGGACAAGTACTATCTGGGGGAAGATGGAGTACTATGGATGAATCATGGAGTCTTCTATGGAGAAAAATTATATTTTGTAGGCTCGGATGGAAAAATGGAGAAAAATATTTGGGTTGAATTTAAGGACGGAACGGTTAATTACTTTGGCGGCGATGGTGCGGCTGTAAGCAACAAGTGGATAAAGTCAGAAGGATATTATTATTACCTTGGTAAAGATTATAATCTCCGAACGAACTCTTGGATCAAATGGAACAATAAATGGTGCTATGCTGATTCCTATGGCACGATGAAATCAAATGAATGGGCAAAAATTAAAAACAAATGGTACTTCTTTGACAAGAATGGCTATATGAAAACCAACAGTTGGATTAAATCAGGGAGTAAATGGTGTTATGTCGGTTCTGATGGTATCATGAAAGCTAACAACTGGGCTAAAATCAAAAACAAATGGTACTACTTTGATAAAAGCGGCTATATGCTCTCCAGTACATCCAAGAAAATTGGAAAAACCACCTACAAATTCAACAAAAGCGGTGTTTGTATGAATCCTTAAAATTATAAAAGAACACACCGGAAGAGAATGCCTCTGATGTGTTCTTTTACTTTTTGTTTAACCTTTTGGTTATAATCCTATAGGTATACATTCCGATTGCGCCCAACAATGCAAAAACGGAAAATAAAATTGCTGTTTGAGCATAGTGTCCTTCCATAAAGTTTTGCCCGCCAATTGTTGTAACAATGATGGACGGAATCCGTGCCACTGAAGATATCACAATAAACTTTCTAAAATTCATCGGCGTCAGCGCCGCAACATAAGTAAAAATATCTTTTGGCAGTCCGGGTATGAAATACAGTACAAATGTAACGACCTCTAATCGGTCGCTGTTTTGTAAAAACTTGAACTGTTTCAAATGCTTTTCTTTATAAAAAGCATTTACAAGCGGTTCCCCAAACCTTTTTACAAGCGAAAAAACCAAGCCGCTTCCAATCACTACTCCTATAAAGCAAATAAAGAATCCCCATATCCCCCCATAGCACATCCCTGAAACCAGCTCGATCGGCTCGGAAGGAATAATGGCAAAAAACACTTGAAGAATCTGTGTTCCAATGACAATTAGAATTCCCCAAACGCCGAAAGAATTAATATAGTCTTTAAATTCTATCATTTTATCGGGATTTCGAATGGTTTGCTTGATAATCGGCGCATATTTGATACAAAGAAATGCAACAAGACCGAAAATCCCCGTAATAAGAATCCATTTAACAATATCAATAATATGTTTTTTTCTTATCTTTCTCATCACAACTACACGCTTCCACTTTTCAAAAATAAAAAAGAATCTTACCTAATATCTTATTCTATTTAACTAAAATGTCAAACAGAATCTTTATCTATATTTAACTGTTTGGCATATATAAAAACGTGTCCGATAATTTTTTCGAACACGTTTTTACTTTTATCAAAGAGTTTTTGTTAGCTGATTTTTTTAATTACTTTCGAAGGATCCACCCATTTTCCGTCTTTTTTAAGCCCGAAGTGTAAATGAGATTCTTCTCCTATTTCAATCTGTGCGGTTTCCCCAACTGAGCCAATAACATCTCCCACTGAAACCGTTTGTCCTTTTTTTACGTTTACAGTAGCGTTGAGCCCATAATAATGACCTGTATATCCATTCTTATGATCAATGATAACAGTAACTCCCCACAACGAATCTTCCTTGATATCCGTTACGGTTCCGTCTGCCGCAGATTTTACAGGCGTTCCGACTTTCCCTTTAATATCTATTCCATCATGTGTTCGCCAATCACCAAGTGTTTTAGATTTTACAAGTTCGCCGTCGCTGAAATTGTTTATAATTTCACCGCTTATCGGCATGGTAAAGGTATTGCCCGATGATTTTTGTGATCCGGTCTGACCGCTCGTATTGTTTTGCGAGGTTTGTGTACTTCCTGATGAAGTAGATTGCTGTCCCGATCCTTGCGAAGATTTGGAAGAGTCCTTCGAAATTCCGCTCTGATTCTTGTTTGCATCCTCTGTTTTTGGGAATCCCCATTCGTTTGCTACATCGCTGGATGTCAGGTTTAATGTATCGCCGCCATTGAGCTTGTCTATGGTGCGATTTGCCGCGAAAAAAGTTGCTGTTCCCACCGCCACCAAGCTTATTATCAAAGCTACATAAAAACCCTTTCCCGAAAAGATTTTATTGGCCTTTGATTTTCCAAAATGTATATCCTTCATGCGTTATGCACCTCCAAAAATATTTTTGCCTTTTAAACCACTTTTTATGCCATAAAAAACAATTTAAAAAATAATTTGTAAAAAAATAAACATCTATATGAATTATGCGCATTTTGCATGCCTTTTAGTCAAGTATTATTGATGCTTTTTAAAAATAATAAAAAAATAAGTTTTTATTATTAAAAAACATTGACTATTAATCAATAAAAAAATATAATTAAATTAATGTCCTCTTTTTATGCTTTGTTGCATAAAAGAGTTTTAATGATCATTATTTTTTTTAAAGGTGATTGTTAAAATATTATTTATTTAAGACGCATCCATCTGTATCAACAGAAGGTAAATGCGCCACTCTGAAAGGAATGAAAACTTTTATGGCTAGAGTCTTTAATTTCAGCGCAGGTCCATCTGTATTGCCTGAATCGGTTCTCCAAAAAGCGGCAAGCGAAATGCTTGACTACAACGGCAGCGGTCAATCGGTAATGGAGATGTCCCATCGCAGTAAAGTTTATGAGGAAATCATCAACGGCTGTGAATCCTTGTTAAGAGAAGTTATGAATATCCCTGACAACTACAAAGTATTGTTTTTACAAGGCGGCGCTTCCTCCCAATTCGCCATGGTTCCTTTAAACCTTATGAATAAATCCGGCAAAGCTGATTTCGTACTTACAGGACAATGGGCAAAAAAAGCTTATCAGGAAGCTTCCAGATATGGCGTTGCCAACGTCGTTGCCTCATCAGCAGATAAGACCTTTTCATATATTCCGGAACTTGATCCATCCACATTCGATAAGGATGCTGATTACTTCCACATTTGCTTGAACAACACAATTTACGGGACTCGTTTTACCTCTCTTCCTGAAACAGGTGACGTGCCTCTAATCGCTGACTTAAGCTCCTGCATCCTATCGGAGCCGATTGATGTTTCAAAATTCGGACTTGTTTATGCAGGTGCACAAAAAAACATGGGACCTGCAGGACTTACCGTTGTTATCATTCGTGAAGACCTGATTGGAAACGCACGGGATTATACGCCAACCATGTTTAATTATAAAACACATGCAGACAACGATTCGATGTACAATACGCCTCCAACCTATGCAATCTACATATGTAAATTGGTGTTAGAATGGATTAAAAATGACATTGGCGGACTTGAGAAAATGAAAGAACAAAACGAGAGAAAAGCGAATCTTCTTTATGATTTTCTTGACCAGTCCTCTATGTTCAAAGGCACCGTGGAAAAAGAATGTCGTTCTTTGATGAACATTCCTTTTGTTACGGGTAACGACGAGTTGGATAAAAAATTCGTATCCGAAGCGGTTCAAAAAGGTTTTGTAAATCTTAAGGGACACCGTTCTGTGGGTGGAATGAGAGCGTCCATTTATAATGCGATGCCGGTTAAAGGTGTTGAAGCCCTTGTTGAATTCATGAAAGAATTTGAAGCAAATAATAAATAACATTGGAATGGAGTTTACTTACTATGTTTAACATAAAAACTTTAAACAAGATTTCTCCTGCCGGTCTTGATAATTTTGACCGTTCGAAATACACTTGGGCGGATGAAATGGATGCACCGGATGCTATCATGGTTCGTTCCGCTTCTATGCACGACATGGACTTTCCGAAAAGCCTTAAAGCGATTGCACGTGCCGGTGCAGGAGTGAACAACATTCCTTGTGATAAATGTTCCGAAGAGGGTATCGTTGTATTTAATACGCCCGGAGCAAA
>JARBTU010000075.1 GCA_029240015.1 Oscillospiraceae bacterium
ATCTGCAAGGCTCTTGAGGTAACAGATACATACTTGTGTGTTGGATCTTGTTCCTATATTTCTGAATTTGAATTTTAAATCACTGGTTCTAATCTTCCTTCTGATAAGCGAAGTACTGAGCAAAATCGATTCATTGAAGCCTTCCCGCGGACCTCTTAAAGATTTTTCCGTGTCCGGCTCTTCAACTGCTCTGTATTCCCAGCCTTTTGAATTGATAATTAATGCGTCTTTAAACCCATCTACAAACAGAATCGTATCGCCGTATAGTATCGACTGCATGATTTCAGACAGGTCTTGTGATTGTTTTACATCATTACAGGTAATGACCTGCCCTTTTATTTCTCCCAGCGTATTATCCGATTGTGCAAGCATTTTATTGGAAACAATCGGTTGTATAATATATTCATTGATAATTGAGTTGTTTATCATACCGTCAATAAAAAAAATACAGCAGGAGACATCTTTATTTTTCTGGTTTTGAAAATTTCTTACTATAATGGTATCGTCATCTTCAAATATTGTTGAAATCATCTGAATATTTGCTTCTAAATATTTTGACAAAGAAAAACCATTTAGATCCGGTTTTCCGGTTGGTTCCACAAGGACAGATTCTTTTTTATTCGATTCTTTAAACACGTCAAATCCTCCTGATAGAAAATTATACAAATATTATCTACCAATATCTTGAACGTATACATGTGTAAAAAAATAAAAGAGCGAAGCAATTATTTGTCTTTTTAAGGCGAATCTATAATTTGAATAAACCATGTACTGGCTATGAACTTATAAAATTATAAACAAATGGAGAGAGAATATTATGTAAAACTATATAAAAGTGTAGAATTAACTAAACAAAGTATGGTATCCTTACGAAATATATTATATGATAAGAGCAATACCTTACTTGTTTGAAAAACTTGCTCGTCTTTTTATAAATTTGATGGGAGTATGAAAAAGAATGATACCAAATACAAATAAATTATCTACTAAATCAATAATTTCTTGCTTTGCAATTATAATCTCTTTACTGTTAGGAATAGGGTCTGCACCTGAAAACTTTTTTGCTCCAAATTCTGTCACTGCTGAGAATCAGCCGACTATCCAATACACGATGGATAACTCCGCTGTACCAGAAACTGATAAAGAAGCAGAAAATCACGTCTCGAATTCAGATAAAGCAAAATCTTCGACTGATCTCGAAAATTATGCTAATGATTCTAAGGCTGAAGATTCCACAAAGAACATTAAATCTGCCCCAGCGAAAACGGGTTCGGATAATTCTTCTAACGATATCAATCTAAAATTGGATACTTCTTCACTTGAAGATAACAATCCGTCTAAAAAAATTATCGTTGTTTTTAAAGATAAAGTTGATAAAAAAGCAATTGAGCAATCAAATGCTACAATAAACTGTGAATACACAAGCATCCCTGCCGTGTCTATAACAATTAACCCATCGAAGATTAAGGATCTTGAAAAAAATTCCAATATTGCTTCCATAGAAAATGACCAGATTGTGCAGGTCTCTTCTCAAACAGAAAGCTGGGGAATCAGCACCACCAATGCACCTAAAGCATGGGAATCAAACTATACTGGAAAAGGTGTTAAGATTGCTGTTATTGATACAGGAATCGCTAATCATGAAGACTTAAACATATCCGGAGGTGTGTCATTTGTTCAGGGTGTTACCTCTTATGCGGACGATTTCGGACACGGAACACACGTCGCAGGTATTATCGGCGCTAAAAATAACACTGTGGGTACTATAGGCATGGCTTATGAAGCAAGTCTTTATGCTGTTAAAGTGTTAGACAAAACGGGTGAAGGAAGCCTTGCTAACGTGGCAAAGGGAATCGACTGGGCAATAAAAAACAAGATGGATATTGTAAATATGAGTTTAGGCGATACCACTACCTCTCCGGTATTAAAAAGTATGGTTGACACAGCTTATAATAAAGGCATATTGATTGTAGCGGCTGCAGGAAACTCAGGAACTTCGGACGGTACCGAGGACACCGTGAACTTCCCCGCAAGATACAGTTCGGTTATTTCGGTTGCTGCTGTTGATAAAAAGAGCAAGCGTGCTTCATTTTCTTCAACAGGAACAACTGTTGAGGTTGCCGCTCCTGGAGTGGACATTGTCAGTACATATTTAAATAATACCTATGCCACAATGAGCGGCACTTCAATGGCTTGTCCTTATGTCGCAGGAGATTTGGCTCTTTTAAAACAAGCCTATCCTGACCTTTCTAACACAGAATTACGCCAAAAGCTGCAGGAAAGTGTTATTGATTTGGGATCTTCCGGAAAAGACACCTGGTATGGATACGGTCTGATACAGGCACCTGTAAAAGACATTACCGAGCCGAGTCTAAAGCAAACAAGTACATTTATCAGCACCGACAGTGATACCTATTTCAATTATGAAAATATCCGTTTTCAAACCACTGTAAGAGACGGGAACAATAAAATTATAAGTGATGCGGATGTCAAGTTTATCATAATTGCTCCAAACGGAGAAAAGATGTATTATAATGGCCAAACAGATTCGAACGGTATATATGTCTGCACGTTTAATAATGTTCTCAAAACAAAAGGTACCTATCAGGTTATAGCGAAGTCCTCCCATGATGGTTATGAAAACAGTTCTGCAACCATGGCGCTTCAGATAAAAAACGTGGCCGGCAGTACAGGGAATATCACATCAAAAATCTTGACTTTGTTTGGTCTGGTTAGTCCATAGATGTATAAATTTTAAAAGCAGCGGTCTTTTCATGCCATTGCTGATGAGACGCTGTTTCTTTATTGGCAGATTCAGAAAAAGGACAATACCACTCCCCTTCAAAATTTAATTTACGAATTCGACGTATTTCGACAAAATATTTATTAATATTTATGTACAATGTGGTTAAACGATTTGTTAAGAAGATATAAAACATATGCAAATTCATAATACATATGGATCTACGTTTTTAATATTCTTCATTTGATTTTGCCAATAACTATACACAAACCATATAAAAAATACCGTTTTAGATTTGTAAATCTAAAACGGTATTTTTTATGTTTATCCATTTTTAAATAGCAAAAAACAACAGTGAGTCTGTTGACTCGCTGTTGTTGCGTTAGTTCCCTTTATGATGCTTATAATAGAACACAGCCAGCTGCGTTCTGTCCCGTAGCTCTAATTTATCTAAAATTGTGCTAAGATAATTCCGAATTGTTCCTTCGCTTAAATAGAGAGTATCCGCAATCTCTTTGTTGCTGAAACCTTTTGCCACTAACTCTATGACTTCTTTTTCCCGTTCATTAATGTTATATTCCAGTAAGTCAATTTCCCGCTGTCCACTCATAAGAGACGGGAGTTTCGTGACAATCTCACTTCCAAACACGCTTTGACCGGACATAACCGCTTTCAAGGAGGGCGAAATTGTTTCAATGTTCTGTTTAATCAAATAGCCTTTTGCACCCATTCGCAGTGCTTTAATAATATATTCGTTGTCCGAAAAAGTAGTTAGAAATAAGATTTTAGCACTCGGATATGTTTTTAAAATCTTTTCTCCTGCATCCAATCCGCTCATGCCATTCATCTGAATATCCATTAATAATATGTCAGGAAAGTTCATTCTGTAAAGTCTTATCGCTTCCTCTCCGCTTGTCGCGGATGCGACTACTTCAATATCAGAATCTGCCTGCAAGATAGTAGTTAATGATGCGCAAACGAACGGGTCATCATCTATAATAATAATCCTCATATCTTACTGCCTTTCCTTTGGAATCGAAATAAAAATTTTGAAGCCCTTGTCCTTATTGATCCGAAAAACGCCACGAAAAGAATCTACGCGCTCTTTCATATTCAGCAGTCCAATTCCATTCTGATCCTCATTGACCTGAGCACTGCCATTGTCTTCGATAATCAATTGATAAAGAGCCGGATGCTCCAATACAGTGACGGACGCCGCCGTTGCATTGCTATGCTTTGTAATGTTTGACAAAGCTTCCCTCACTATGGCAATAAAACAATATTTAAGTTCCTTTGGCAGTTTTCCTGCATCGAAATTAAGTTTTACAGGGCAAAATTTAAATTCATCAATCAGCATACAAAGTTGAATCTTTAAATCGATAGATTCCTCATGCAAATCATGAACACTGCTCCGAATACTATCCATTGCATCTGATAAAGTACTTTTTATTGAGGTTAGTTCCTCTTTTGTTTTCTCATCTTGTAAGCTGACCACCTGCAAAGCACTGACCTGCAAGATAGAGCGGGTCAGCAGATGTCCCACATTATCGTGAATCTCACGGGCTATTCGGTTTCGCTCCCTAAGCGTCGCAAGACGGACTTCATAGTCCTGTTTTTCCATTAGTTCATGATTCTTTCGCTCTAAATGCAAAGCCTTTTCTTTGGTACGGTCTTGCATCTGATGAAATTCATCCTCAATCCTTTGATATGCAGACGTCCGATGGCGAAGCAGCCATGCCGTAACACAAAACAAAATAATTGCTGCAAAAAAAATCGGACTGCAACTCGATAAATGAACGAGCAAAGGCAACACCCAACTGTATTTAAAAAACCTTTTTTTTTGCAGCGTACAATCATATACAAAAAGCGGAATAAAAATAATGAACTCCACTTTCCACAAGCACAGCACAAAATACGCCGCACACAAATACACAGAAATCTTATTTTCAAAATAACTGCACAGTGAGGTGATTGTAATTGCCAACAAAAGAGCAATTACTGCAATTAATTTAATGTCAATCCAAAATAATGTCAGCAGACACAATCCGAATAATATCAATTTATCTATTAATTTTTGCATATTATCCCACCTTGCACCTATTATATCATAGAGAATTCGTTTCGTATATAAAATCTGAAAGGCTGATGACATTTGTCATATAAAATAATGACAGGGGTCACTGTCTTTTGCTCTCTGAAAACGATATACTGAAATTGTTAAATCATGAGTAAAGGAAGCGAGTATATGATTCAAGTTCATAACTTAGTAAAGCGATACGGAGATTTGGTTGCTCTGGATCACTTCGATTTGGAAATACAAGACGGAGAAATCTTTGGTCTGCTGGGCCCCAATGGTTCCGGCAAGACGACAGCAATCAACTGCATGCTCTCTCTGCTGAAATATAATAAAGGTGAAATCAATCTGTTCGATAAGAAAATGACCCCGAACAGTTATGATCTTAAACGTCAGATAGGCGTAGTAATGCAGAATGTAGCAGTTTTTAACGAGCTGACTGTTTATGAAAACATTGATTACTTCTGTGGTTTATATGTTCCCGAGAAGGCAAAACGCAAACCTCTTGTAGAAGAAGCGATTGAATTTACAGGTCTTTCCGATTTCAGAAAGTTTCTTCCTAAAAAATTAAGCGGAGGTCTGCTAAGGCGGTTGAATATCGCATGCGGTATTGCACACAAGCCAAAGCTGATTTTTTTAGATGAGCCTACCGTAGCAGTTGACCCGCAAAGCCGAAACAATATTCTGGAGGGAATCAAAGAACTGAACCGTCAAGGTGCGACAATTGTGTATACCTCGCACTACATGGAGGAGGTTGAACAGCTTTGCTCCCGTATTATGATTATGGACAACGGCAAGGCAATTGCAACCGGTACCAAAGAAGAATTAAAAGCAATGATCCGCACCGGTGAAAAACTGACCATTGAACTTTATGATTTGTCTGATTCTATCCTTGAAGAAATTAGAAAAACAGATGGCGTTATTCATGCGGAATTTACTGAAAACCGCCTGACTGTTCGCCGTGTCAGCGGCGGAAACCTTTTAATTTCTGTTTTGGATTTACTTCGTCAAAATCAAATTAACTTCGGGCGCATTTTTTCAGAACCGCCGACACTCAATGATGTTTTTCTGGAAATTACCGGAAAACAGCTTAGAGATTAGGGAGGCGTACTTATGTTTTGGAATATTTTCAGCAAGCGTATCATAGGCACACTAAGAAACAAAGAAACGGCGGTTTGGACATGGGTGTTCCCTATCATGATGGCAACGCTGTTTTTTTTCACGTTCACTTCGCTTGACACCGTTGATCAGCTTAAAGACATTCCAATCGGTGTCATTGACAATCAATCCTATCGGCAAGACAGTCCCTTTCAGACAGCACTGCAGTCTGTTTCCGCCAAAGGCGATCATCAGCTGTTTTCTTTAACCACATTGTCTGACGAAAAAGAGGCAAATTCAATGCTGGAAAAAGGAGAAATTGATGCATACATTCAAGTTGATGGAACCCCGAAACTTGTTGTAAAAGGAGACGGACTGAACCAAACGATTGCTAAAGGATTTCTGGATAATTATCTTCAATCCAAAAGCAGCATCGAAAAAATAATATCAAACAACCCTCAAGCTGTACAGCAGATATCCTCTTTGCTTGACAGAGAGTCCTATACAAAAGAAGTTTCTTTGACACAAAATCCGCCTACGGATAAAGTCAACTATTTTTACGCGCTGCTTGCCATGGTGTGTATGTACGGAGGTTTTCAGGGATTACAAAGTGTCTCCTTTTTGCAGGCAAATCTTTCCCCATTGGGTGCACGCCGCACCATGTCTCCAACCAAACACTTTCCTACTATGCTATCTGATTTGCTGGGCGGTATCACGGTGCACCTGGGTTGTGTACTTGTCGTCGTCGTGTATATTATTTTTATTCTTGGAATTAATTTCGGCTCAAAACTGGGCTTGGTTCTTTTAACTTGTCTGGTAGGAAGTTTGGTCGGTGTGGCGTTCGGCGCAATGGTGTCTGTGACATCTAAACTAAAAGAAACCGCGAAAACCGCCATTCTGACTGCGGTTACATTGGTGTGCTGTTTTCTTTCGGGACTCATGGTGACGGGTATTAGCTACGTTGTTGCACAAAAGGCTCCCGTCCTTTCATGGTTGAATCCTGCCGCACGCATTACCGATGCCTTTTATTGTCTGTACTATTATGACACCTATAGCCGATATTTTTTAAATATCGGAATCCTATTGATTATGTCACTTGTAATGTTTATGGTGACCGCATTTTTTGTAAGGAGACAGTCCTATGAAAGTATTTAACGCTTGTTGCATTATCATCAAACGCCGCGCTGCCTCATTCGCGATTTATTTTATCATTTTTATCTCTTTGTCTGTGATAATGACTTCTTTTTCGGCTGATCAATACAATACGGATTTTTCCGAAATAAAACCTAATTTTACCGTAATTAACAGGGATGAAGACACCGCACTGACAAAGGGGCTGACCACATATCTGAAACAGCATGGAACCGAAGTTGTTCTAAAAGACCAAAAAGATGCTTTACAGGATGCCACATTCTATCACGCAAGCGATTATATCCTAATCTTGCCGAAAGGCTTTGGGAAGTCATTCTTTAAATCCGAAGTCTCATCACTTCAAACTGTCACAACACCCGACTCCGCAAAAGGTTATTATATGGACAGCCTTGCAAACCAATATTTGAATCTGGTACGTACTTATGAAACATTAAATCCAAATATGGATAAAGAAGTTCTTGTTTCTTCTGTTCTGGA
>JARBTU010000076.1 GCA_029240015.1 Oscillospiraceae bacterium
CAGAAGGTGTTATATATTAAGTCATCCCGAAGCTCGGGATCAATATCCCCTATATGATCAAGCATAGGCACTATGTAATCCCACGGATTTTCTTCCTCCGCAACACTATATTGATTTTCCCTGATTTTTCTTAATTTAAATATGAGTTGTTCACGCTTATTGTTCAAAATTCCATCTCCTTACTTTCTCTATTATTTCAACCTTATTTGAAACGGACTATTATAGATCAATATCCACTAAATCCCACTATATTACATATACCCTTGATTTATCAGACGAAGCTTAGATGTTACAAAAATATCCTTTTCTAGAATATATGGTTATCCATCAATTGATTTAGTATCTGCTGGATAATAGTCATATATTTCTGGGATTATTTTATATATTATATCTGACACCATTTCACCCCCTGACAACACCCCAAAATGTCTATCCTATATCGTTTTTCTTTACCCATATAGATAAGGTCTTTACTATTGGTAATTCATTAATAAGGGAAACCTGTTTTGACGGGTCTGTTTCTATCTTTTCCCTTACGCGTCGTACATGGGCATTTAGACTGTTTTCATACCCAAAAGGATAAATTGCTAAATCAGGCTTTTCATTTCTGCCAACTGCAATACCTTCAATAGCAGAAGCAGCGATGACGATATTTTCAAAGCCTTCATCCTTTAAGATATTTGAAACTAATTTGAGTAAATCCGGCTCGTCGTCTACGAGCATTATTTTTTTTGTGCAAAAACGAATTGTCCATAGCGTTACCTCCGAATGTAAATATTATAACATAGCGCGTTCATTTTGGGTGCAGTCTTGCGAAAAAGTAAGGTAAAAGTAAGGACACGAGAATGTAAAAGTTAGGATGGTGTTGTAACATGAAAACAACGAAAGGAGATGTTTCATATGAACTATGTTATTACAACAGAACAGTTAACTAAAAAATACAAAAAATTCACTTCCGTTAACAATGTTTCACTTCACATTCGCAAAGGTAGTATTTACGGTTTCATTGGCCCGAATGGAGCTGGAAAATCCACTACTATGAAAATGTTGTTGGGGCTGACCGCCCCTACAAAGGGTAGCTTTACCATTGATGGGAAGCACTTTCCAGATGATCGACTGGAAATCCTGAAAGAGATTGGTTCTTTCATTGAATCGCCCTCGTTTTATGCTAACCTGACAGGCCGGGAAAACCTTGACATTATCCGCTCCGCAGGATTTTGAGGTTGTCAAAAAGCTCGGTAGCGGACGCTTTGGATTTAGTTGGTCTTACCGAGGGTTGATTGCAACAAGCTCAGTGGGTATTACCGAAACGCTTCCAGTGCTTTATCTTCTGAAATGGTGCGCGTGGCTGTTCCTTACCATGCTGCCTTGTGTGGCGACGATGTAGGCGATTACGGTTCTATTTGAAAAGCCCTTGCTTTCTGTGGGTTTGAACGCACTGGTTATGAGTGTCGGTTTGGCTAAAATGGTTACTTGATGGGCAAATAAAAATCACTCAAAGATATAATGGAATTTTTGAAGCAATTTGATATTATAAAAGGGAGAGTTAGGAGTATCTCTTAAGTCAGTATCAAACTACATAGCGGCGTGAGTGCATGTATTTATTTCCCGGCAGCGCATGAGTGGCCTTTGACAGGACAAGTAGGCCTACGCAGAGGTAGAGTATATTCATAACATTTGCACTCATCTCCCGCGGTTTTTCTCCATACAACAACTCCCAGTATTTTTCAAACCGTTTTGTTACGCTGACGTTTTTGTCAATCTGGTGTAGGTCATCTGACAAACCATCGATTTGTTCCACGGATTCCCGTGTGTTTTTCCACTCGAAGAATGGCAGAACATCGTAGACAACGTGTTCCAACTTTTCATTTATCGGATCTCCATAGTTAAACGTTCCCATGTCCATGGGGTCGTTTTCCTCAGTCAATTTTTCACCAGCAATGTTGTAAACCGCTTCAAAATGTCCATCTGCGGATATAAACTTCATGTTGTACTCCCCATTCCTGCCGAACATATGAAGCCGCGTACTCTGCCGGCTCATGAGTTTCCATCCAAATATGCCACCCTGTTCGTGCCGGATTATTGCCATCATCTCATCAAGCGTACTTGGGGCACGTGAAAAACAATTGCGGAAATAATGTACTTCTTCCGTAACCGTTCCGATCTTATCGACAAGTTTACAAACTGTATGCGCGACAGCTATATAATTTGCATCACTAAGGGCATCCGGATCGAGCACCCCTGTTTCCATTTGCGACATAATCCTGTCCAGTTCAACCTGCGCCGCCATTCGGCCGTGAGCATCCTTCGTTTCTTCGATGGAATCCATCAGTATAGAAAATGCAGTAAGTATGCAGACGATTACTGCAAAGGTTAAAAAAATAATCATAATACGCTTCTTCATTGTCTTAGTCTCCGTATGGAAATTTGTTTTAGTTTTCGCAGGAAGCTGGACAAAGGTTTAAAAGCAATGCTTCCATCGTTGTAAAACAATCATACTAACGCCGTATAAACTGAATTTAAACCAAAAAAAATAATCATTCGCTCATAAAAAATACCGCAATTTCATGAAGCGAAAATTCGGCATTTACTGGTATTTTTAGTTATCTCTTAAACCAATACCCCGCGCCACTTATGCCATCGTCACAAATAGCAACTTCAAAGCCGCTGATTTCCAAGAAATCACGTTCTATGAGCCTTTCAATTCGCTCTTTTGCTTTCGCCGGAGCAATTCTTTGAGCGCGGCAGCATAGTTCAAGTAGTCGTGCCCGCTCCGTTCGGGCCGAGCAGCCCGTATACGCCGCTCTCCATGCAGAGCGAAATGCCTTTCAAGACATCTTTGTCCTTGAAGCAATTTGTGATGTTTTCCAGTTGGATTTGCATGTTTCTACCTCTTTCTGGTTTTGTTTTTGTTTGTGCCAACGAAAGCTATCTTAACAGCGAAAGGTAAACACGCAATCCCTAAATGGCAAACAGTTGGTAAACTGATACGAATTATTCCAAGCATTCCGCATGGTCTATACAATGTATAAGGATGATATGATATGCCAAGAGAACGCAACCGCACGCCGTTTATAAGTTTCGGGGCAGATATGAAAGAAGCCCGGCAAGTGTGGTCCAGCTTCGCTGCACACCGCATAAGAAAAAGAACAATTTTACCTGTCCCGGTAAATTGTTCTTTTTGTCAGCGTTAGAAAACAAAACCTGCACTACATGGGTAATCTCTTAAACGATACCCGCAATCCATGAAAGCGCAAAGCTGTATGCAGCAATAGAAAGCGGTTTGCATAGAAAGATTATTGCAATAAATTTTTTGAGTTTCATTTTTGTAAGTCCTGCCAGCATACACAAGAAATCATCGGGAGCTACCGGCAGTAAAATGGCAATGGCAAAACAAGTATCAAAGCGGCTTTTCTTGTCCAGCCAGCCAATAAATTTATCATAAATTTTTTTTGGAGAAACTCTTTGTAAAAAGGTTATACCCAATCTGCGCGTCAATAAGAAAGCGATAACTGATCCAACGGCAATCCCAATGTAGTTGTATACAAATCCCTCCACGGGACCGAATATAAACACGCCCGCAAGTAAGCTAATACCGCCCGGAATGATTGGTATGACCACTTGTACGATTTGCAGAATCACAAACGCCACAGGCCCCCAAATTCCAGTTTTTTGGACAAAGCTCTTTAACGACTCCAATGATGAAAAAAATCCGTTATTCCATCCATAAATGGCTAAAATTAAGATAAGAATCAGTCCAAGTATGGATGTTATATTAAACACTATTTTAAGCGCTATCTTCTTTCCAGCCATACTTTCAATCGTCCCCTTTTTCTGCAGTTTTCTTTTTCCTCCTTTGAGCTGATATAAGCATTATGATAAAAGCTCGTCCATTGTCGTAAAATGCTTTCTTCGGAATATAGCTGATGACACTTCCATGACTTCTCACACCATTGGTTATATGCGGAGGCATCCTTTGCGATATTATATATAAAAGCTGCAAATTCGTCTGTGCTTTGCCCTTTCATGCAGTAATCAAACAGTATGTCGCTATAAAGCGGAATGTCCCTTACCAATACGGGTTTTTTACAGCAGAGAGCCTCCAGAATGGACATAGGGAACAATTCATCGTAGGATGGGAGGAACATCATATCTGCCATATTATAGACATCAGGCATATCCTCCCGCGATAAAATCCCGAGGAAGGACACGTTTTTCGGCGGATTGGAACGGAGCTTTTTAATTTCCTCATACCCGTCGCTGATCTGACCAAAGGAGAAACCGCCTACCCAGACAAAATGAACATCAGGCATTTTTTTAGCTGTTTCCACAAAATCAAAGACCCCTTTTCGTGTCTGAAGCTGGCCGACACCCAAAACAATGAACTTACTTATGGGGATGCCGTACCGGAGCCGTGAGGCTCGGGTTACTTCATCGTTCATTGGATAGAAGTTCTTTGAGGATACAAAGTTAGGAATGCAGAGCACTTTTGGGCGGTCAATGCCATACGAGCGGATACGCTCCACAAAATACGGGTTCACTGTAACCAGATAGTCCATGCTATTGTAAAAAGCCAGCAGATACTTATAAAAGACTTTCCTTGCTAATCCGGGCAGTTTCAGGCTTTCGTCGAGCGTTTCAGGTAAAAAATGCACATAGCCGATACCAACAGTGGAATGACTGTTCAGTAGCCGTTCAAAATAATACGGGAGGTTTACGGTGTGGTAATGCACTAAATCAAAACGCCCTTTTTTGTTCTCGGATATAATGAAGTCGGTCAATCCTTCCCGTACCAACCCCACCTGCTCGTCATAACAGGAACCCACGCCTTGACCTTTCACGCAGTTTGCTGATGATCGCATATTGATTGTAAGCATTGGGTTTCCTCCTTATATAGCGTACCGCTGTTTTTTTTCAACAATGTTTCTTCATAAAGAGCCTCTACCGTTCTCGCAAAGGTCATCGCGGAAAAAGGCACTGTGGAACGCAGGGCGGCCATCGACATACCTTGTAAGTTGGTATCACTGGACAGAGTTGCCTGCAAAACGTTGAGGAAACCAGCTTTATCTGAAAATTCAAAACCATTCACTCCATCAAACAGTACATGATCCAGACAAGAATCCGTTTTCGCTATCAGGGGCAGCCCTGCGGCAAGGGCTTCAATATAGGTCAATCCCTGCGTTTCGCTCTGCGAAGCGCTGACAAACACATCACCCAATTGATAATAGAGGCCGATCTGATCCCAAGGCTTTTCTCCTGCGAAGATGACCTGTTTTCCAATTCCAAGGGATTGGGTCAGTGATTGCAAGTTTTCCCTGTCCGGGCCGTCTCCGACTATGAGGAATTTGGCCTCGGAATGTTGCGAAAAATACTCTTTAAGACCGTGAAGGACTTCTGCGATGTTCTTTTCTTTGGAGATTCTTCCGATATAAAGAAGAACTTTGTCCGTATACTCAAGCCCATATTCTTCTCTTAACGCCGCTACATCATCGGTGTCGTACCTAACAGGGGTGAATTTGTCCAGCTCGATGCCAGTGGGGATTACTGCTACTTTGTTCCTCACGCCGTATACCCGAAGCATTTCTTCCACCTTTTCTGTAGGAGCGATTACCGCATTCGCCGTATTACAAAAATGGCGGCTCAATTTCCGAGCAAGGGTTTTGGCTGCGGCATCAAGAGCACCGATCTTTGCAATGTAGTGGGTATATTGTTCATACATGGTGTGCATGGTGTGGACGGTTGGGATACCAAGTTCATTAGCTATCGTCCGTCCAAATATTCCAAGGGAAAACTCCGTGTGGGTGTGTATCAAATCAAGCTGCAACGCTCTGATTTTTCTTGCGATACCCGGATGATAGAGCACTCCAATCCGTCTTGCGCTTGCAAAGGGGATGCTGGGCAGCCGGTATACATTGCGTTCATTTGCCGATGCCCTCGGATCAGTGGTGGTAAATATATAGATGCTGTGCCCCTGCTTCTCCAAATTTTCTTTTAACACCAAAACGGAGGTTGCTACTCCATTGATCTGTGGATAGTAGGTATCGGTAAAAACTCCTATTTTCATTGTGTATTCCTCACTTTTCTTTCAGTACAGTATTTTAAAGACAATGCCTCTTGTTTTAATGCTTAAACATGAATGATTGCTCTCCATTGGCGCAAGAAATTTACAAAACTCGTTCGGAGTCTTTTTACTTGTTGGTACAAGTAATTAGCCAAATTCGTGTGAATTTTTCTTGTCCATATAGGTGTTGCTGCCGAGTAAGCCGGATAGAGGCTTTGCGCATCCGCCGACAGCGTATCGGTTCCATTCAGACAGTTTGAGTAAACCTCAACCTTTATTCCGGTCTGTTCGGAAACCAAGTCGAAGAAGTGTTCTATCACATCGGATTCAGCGATGTTACTTGAAAAAGAGATATTCAACTTCCCGCCGACAGAACAAATACCGCAGTTGATAGAAGCAGCCCTTTTGTGAGAGGCCATCGCCTCTATCATGTCAACATACTGCTCCATTGACTTGGGCAGCTTGATATTTCCGAGGTTGGTCAGGACTGCAGTTGTCATACTTTCCGACTGCTTTGATACATAATTGATTATCGTCTTTTTGATCAACCACGGAATAACCCGGCTGGCGAGCATTTTTTCATATCCGACATATGTTGCCATAATGGACGAAAAATTCTCCTTTGTTATAGAAGTTTTCATTTGAGTTGTTACAGATCCCACCAGTTCATCAAAGGTTTGCTCGGAGGCTGCCGGAATATCTACACTGATTTGAGAAATAAAGTTTCTCAGTGTTTTTGACGGGAACAGCCCTCTAAGATTAACTGGTATCGAAATACGAATCGGGTGATGGCTTTGACCCTGCTGAGAATCGGATGAAGAAATCGCTTGTACGAATACTGCCGCCAAATATCCCGTTATGGTAGTTTCCTGCTGGCGAACGTAATTACCCAAAGGCAAAGCCGGAATAACACCGTGAACAATATTCGTCCTGCGCTCCTCAAGAACCGTTCCTCGGATAGCGCGGGCTTTTTTTGCTTCAAATTTTGACTTAATGACATCTCTTTGGTAGTACCGTAAGCACCCGTCCTCCTCTTCCTCATGGTCCTGAGCGCTTCCAGGCAGTAGAATCATTCCTTCATCTTGAATATCTTTTCCTATTACGAGCAAATATTGGTAAACCAATGATTTTAAGAATTCTATTGCGCCCTTTCCGTCTGCAAGTGCGTGGAAGCATTCCAGCGTAATCCGGCGCCCAAAATACAGAACTCTAAACAAATATTCATTGTTTTCTTTGGCTCCCATAATCGGCGCACAGGGATAGGTTGATTCTTCCTGCACCACCAGCGGATTATTGTTTTCATAAAGATAGGCCCAAAACAATCCTTTCCTCAATTTTACCGCCATTGTAGGAAAGCGTTTAATCGTTATTTCAGCAGCTTGCCCAAGTGCGCTTGGGTCAACATTTTCAGTCAGTATTGCCGCAAGGCGGAAAACACAAGTGTTAGCCTTCTTCGTCACCGCAGAGTAGAGCTTTCCTGTATTATCAAGTTTATACCATCTTTTCATTCCAACCATCTCCATGATATTATTTACAAAGCGGAATCGCTGTTTCCATTGTTGTAAACCCATCATACTGGCGCTGTATAAACTGAATTTAAACAAAAAAGAAAAAGAACAATTTTACCGCGAAAGGTAAAATTGTTCTTTTTCTTTGCTTAAGCATGAAATAACCCTTCGGCTATGCCGTGGGAGTGAGATGTTTTAGGTTCATGCAATTAGTGGACGCTGTTGCTCAAATAGAGGAAATAACCAAATGGTTGCTGAAAAGCAAATAGCAAATATACTATCCCATTCACAGAGACTGAAATAACAAGACATGCACTACATGGGTAGAGATACTGTAAACACTGTTCCCGACCCCAGCTCACTTTGCACCGTGATTTTGCCGCCGTGTGTTTCCACAATCTTCTTAACGATGGCAAGCCCCAGCCCGCTTCCTTTTTTCGCACGTTCTCTTGATTTGTCCGCTTTATAAAACCGCTCAAAAATATGTTCCTGCGCTTCCTCGTCAATCCCTATGCCGGTGTCGGTTATTTTGCACTCCACCGCATTTCCGCACCTGTGTACCTCCACCTGTATGCTGCCACCCTCAGGTGTAAACTTAATACTGTTATGAATGAGATTTACCCACACTTGACTCATCAAATCTTCATCTGCCGTAATGGTTATACTGTCAAGAAAGGCATCCATAGTAATCTTTTTTTCGCTCCATTGCGGTTCACAGCTTAGAATTAAAGCCCGAAGCTGTTTATCCAGCCGGTATGGCTTCGGCTCAAATTTTACGCTGTCAGCTTCCAGCGCAGCAAGCTTCAGCAAGTTTTCACTCAATCTAGACAGCCTTACTGTTTCCGTTTCAATAATGCTCAGGAAATGCTCTCGTTCTTCGGCCGTTAATTCATCGCTTTGCAGGATATAGGTAAACCCTTTAATAGAAGCAAGGGGGGACTGAATTTCGTG
>JARBTU010000077.1 GCA_029240015.1 Oscillospiraceae bacterium
CTCGATCCCTGTTTTGCTTTCGATGTATTTTGCTATTTCAGTGACATTCCCGATTCCCTCTGCGACAAGGATGATAAAGTGATGCTTTCCGTTGGTTTGAGTCATTCTCATTTTATCCACAATATCGTCCAAATCATATTTTTTTTCAGGAAGCAATATATAAGTTGCTCCGCAGGCGATACCTGTATTAAGCGCAATGTATCCTGCATGTCTTCCCATTACTTCAACCACGCTGCAGCGGTCATGAGACTGAGCTGTGTCACGAAGCTTATCCACCATTTCCATCGCAGTATTCATTGCCGTATCGTATCCGATGGTATATTCGGAACATGAAATATCATTGTCAATCGTTCCAGGAAGCCCAACACAAGGAACGCCGCGTGCGGATAAATCCGCGGCTCCTCTGAACGAACCGTCTCCTCCGATAACAACAATTCCGTCGATACCGGATTCTTCACAAGTCTTTTTCGCTTTTTGCAATCCGTCTTCATATCTGAACTCAGGACATCTGGCAGTGTATAGAACCGTTCCTCCACGCTGAATAATATCAGAAACGCTTCTCATATCCATCTCAACCATGTCGCCATGGATAAGTCCGTTGTATCCTCTGCGGATGCCAATTACTTTTAATCCCTTTTTCAAAGCGGTCCTGACAACCGAACGAACAGCCGCATTCATTCCCGGTGCGTCTCCTCCGCTCGTAAGTACGCCGATTGTTTTAACTTCCATTGCAAAAAAGCCTCCTAATATATCTGTTGTAATAATAGTTTAGAAATTATTAATTTTTATCCATTATTAATTCTACTAAGAATAGAGTGCGATGTCAATATCCAAACGATGCGTTGATTCATTTTTTTACAATAACATCGTGTTCATCCATAAATTGCTCAAGCTGTGTTAATAAGTTTTGTGTAATATTTACCGTTATTTTGTTTGGCGCCAGAACCACTTTGTTTTCTTTTACAAAATATAGCCGTACTTCCCTGTCACCTTTATTTTGTTCAAGAACTTTTAATACGGTTCCTAATCGTTCATCTGTCTTATCCTTGAATTTAATATATAGCTGTTTGGGTTCTTCTTCTTTAGAAACCGTCTCTTTTGCGGAAACAAAATTTTGAATGGTCAACAAGTTATCACATATGATTTTGGGCTTTTCATTTTCTTTAACAGAAATACTTCCCTGCGCGATAAAAATACTTCCGTCGGTCAGATGAATCATGTTTTGGGCATATGTATTAGGGAAAATTACAACTTCAATGGTCCCGCTCATATCTTCGAAATTAATGAATGCCATTTTTTGATTGGACCTGGTTGTTATGGTCTTTTTCGACTGGATGACTCCCAGCAAAGAAACTTTTAAATTGTCAGAAAATCTCGGATTTTTTTCTTCAACACCCGCGTTTATTTCTGCTATGGTTGAGAGTTTGTGTTTCTTTATAATCGGGTTATACTGATCAAGCGGGTGTCCCGACACATAAAGTCCGATAATTTCCTTTTCCATGTCCAAAAGCTGTTTTAAAGGATATTCCTCTAAAGACGGAATCACGAACTCGGTATTTTTTTCTTCTCCAACGCTAAAGAAATTGATTTGACCTTCAATGTTTTTTCTTATGGAAACATCAATATTATCAAGCATCGTTTCATAAACGGCGAGCATTTCCCTTCTGTTGCTTCCCAATCCGTCAAAAGCACCGCATTTAATCAGACTTTCAATTGTCCGCTTGGTTAAATCTCTTCCGTGCATACGCTCACAAAAGTCAAATAAGTTTCTAAAATCTCCGTTTTTTGTACGCTCTGTCAGGATATTATTGATGAGCCCTCTTCCTACATTTTTCACTGCCAGAAGACCGAAACGGATATTTTCTCTGCTCACGGTAAAACCAAGACTGCTTTCGTTGATGCTCGGAGGGAGCACCTTTATTCCTAGTTTGCCGCACTCCTCAATATTGACAATTAACTTGTCTGTGTTGTCCATAATGCTCGTAAGCCATGCGCACATATATTCTTTGGTATAATGGCATTTGAGAAAAGCCGTTTGATAGGCGACAAGGGCATAAGCGGCAGCATGGGACTTATTGAACGCATAAGAAGCAAAAGAGGACATTTCATTAAAAATATCATTTGCTGTTTTTTCATCCACTCCATTTTTAACACAGCCGACACATTCAACGCTTCCATCATCGTTTATCTTTCCGTGGATAAAATTTTTGCGTTCCTGCTCCATAACGTCATGCTTTTTCTTGCTCATGGCACGTCTTACGAGATCAGCTCGCCCATAGGAATACCCTGCAAGTTCACGGAAAATCTGCATAACCTGTTCCTGATACACAATACACCCATAGGTGACGTTCAAAATATTTTGAAGAGAAGAGTGCTTATATTTGATCATGTCCGGATGGTGACGATTTTTGATGTATTGCGGGATAGACTCCATCGGTCCCGGACGATATAAAGAGATCACCGCAATCAAATCTTCTATGCAAACGGGCTTTAACTGAGAGATAACCTGTTTCATACCCGGTGACTCAAGCTGGAATACAGCTTGGGATAATCCGGCAGACAACATTTCGAATACTTGTTTGTCTGCCACATCAATATTTTCTATATGAAAATCAGGCGTGTGTGCCTGAATCATTTCTTCGCAATCTCTTATGACCGTCAGGTTGCGCAGTCCCAAAAAGTCCATTTTTAACAATCCCAGCTCTTCAAGCGTCGTCATGGTAAACTGGGTGATAATTGCTTCATCACTTTTTTGAACCGGAACATAATAATTAACCGCTTCCCGCGTGATTACAACTCCTGCCGCGTGAGTGGATGCATGGCGGGGCATTCCTTCAAGTTTCCTTGCCGTGTCAATGAGCTCCTTAATGGCGTTGTCTTTGTCGTAAAGCTCTTTAAGTTCCTTTGACTCCTTAAGTGCTTGTTCGATGGTCATATGAAGAACCATGGGAATCATTTTTGCCAAAGTATCGACTGTTTGGTATGGCATCCCCAAAGCACGCCCAACATCCCGAATCGCTCCTCTTGCCGCCATGGTTCCAAAAGTGATGATTTGAGCAACATGGTCGCTTCCATATTTGTCTACAACATAATCAATAACTTCCTGGCGCCTCTCATTACAGAAGTCTATATCAAAATCGGGCATACTGATTCTTTCAGGGTTTAAAAACCGTTCAAACAAAAGCCCATATTTGATGGGGTCAATGTCTGTAATCTCAACACAATAAGCTGCTAGGCTCCCCGCTCCCGATCCACGTCCCGGTCCGACAGGTATCCCCTGTTGCCTTGCAAAGTGAATAAAATCATAAACAATCAGATAATAATCAACATATCCCATCCTAATGATAATATCAAGCTCATATTCCATCCTCTGCTTGATTTCTTCGGACGGGTTTTCTCCGTATCTTTTATGAAGACCTTCTTTACAAAGACCTACGAAATATTCGGTATTGTCCTGTCCGTTCGGCGCAACAAACAAAGGAAGTTTCGTGACTCCGAACTCGAACTCAACATTACATTGTTCTGCAATTTTAACTGTATTGCTGAAAGCTTCTTCGTACGCAGGAAAAAGAGCATGCATTTCTTCATAAGATTTAATATAAAATTCATTGGTGGAAAACTCCAAAGAGCCTTCTCCAACCATCGTGTTGGTCTGTATCGCAATCAACACCGTCTGCATTTTATAATCATCTTTCTTGATATAATGTGCGTCGTTGGTCGCAACAATGCCTACGTCCAGTTCTTTCGCAAGACTTATCAGCGACGGAATAATTTGTTTTTGCTCTTTGATTCCATGGTCTTGGATTTCTATGTAATAATTTTCTTTTCCAAACGTATTTTTATAAAAAAGAGTGGTTTCTTTTGCTTTTTCATAATCATCTGCTAAAAGCTGTCTTGGTATCTCACCCGCCAGGCAAGCAGAAAGACAGATAAGCCCTTCGTGATACTGTTCCAAAAGTTCATGATCAATTCTTGGCTTATTATAAAAACCATCAATAGACCCCAAAGACACAAGCTTGATAAGATTTTGATAACCTATATTATTTTTACAGAGCAAAATTAAATGATGGGGAGACGAATCAATTTTGTTGACTTTATCAAATCTTGTTCTTGGCGCAACATAAACTTCACAGCCTATAATCGGTTTGATTCCTTGTTTTTTGCATTCTTTATAAAAATCAATTACTCCATACATACAACCATGATCCGTTATAGCAATCGCAGTTTGACCAAGTTCTTTTACATATTCTACAAGAGGTTTGATTCGACATGCTCCATCAAGCAAGCTGTACTCACTGTGGACATGCAAATGAACAAATTTATCTGACAAGTTTTTCATCTCCTTCATCATAAACACATAAAATATCTGTAAAGCAATGTCGCTTTACAGATATTTTTGCTTTAATTTTAAATCTTCTGCCAGTTTAGAAAGTCTTTTTAATCGATGGTTGACCCCACTTCTGCTTAAATGCGAGGAAAGCTGCTGCCCAAGTTCTCTTAATGACATATCAGGATTCTCCAATCGAAGTTCAGCAATTTCCTTTAAATCATCAGGCAACCAACTAAAGCCTTTTTCCTTCTCTATCAACATAATATCATGAATCTGGTTAGACGATGCAATGACAGTCTTTTCAATATTTGCTGTCTCACAATTAGTGACCCTGTTCACTTTATTTCGGACATCTTTTACGATTTTAATATTCATAATCTCCAGCGAGCTGTGAACAGCACCCATGAAGGTAATAACATCCTCAATATGTTCGCTCTCTTTTAGATATAAAACATAGCTTCCTTTTCTGGTTGTCCATTTAATATCAATACCACAGCTTTGTATGAGCCGCTGCAAATCTTCAGTAAGTTTCAAAGAAGGAACAACAAATTCCAAGTGATACTCTTTTTGAGGATCAATGACCGTTCCGCACACCATAAAAACGCCGCGCAAAAAAGCAGACATACAACAATCATTCTTTATATTTTGATGCAACAGCCTTGTTTCAAGCTCATTTTCCTCATGCCCGAATTTCCTCCGAATCATTTCACTGTCCAATTCATCTTCAATCGTTGCGATATAAAGCCTATTGCCTTTTCTGATATTCGCATTGATGCATGTAATCGTCACAATGGTTCCCGTTAGTTCAATGATCAATGAAACATACTTGTCCACTACAGGCTTAACTTCGGTTTGCAAGGTAATTTTTTTGTTCATAAGACCTTTGCCGAAAAGAAGCATTCCATACGCTTGCGCATGGTCGCAATGCGGACAAGAAGGTGCAATGTTATTCAGTTCGTTTTTCACTTGTTTTGAGAAAGAAACAAATTGTTCCATTAATCACTCTCATCCTCAATCATTAATGCTTCAAGATATCCCTGTGGTTCACAGTGATCTTGCCGCCTTTTTCGCTCAAATGCTTATAGATATACTCCGCAAACGTAACACTTCTGTGTTTCCCGCCGGTGCATCCTATCGCGACCACGAGCTGGCTCTTTCCTTCGTCGAGATAAAGTGGAATCAGAAAGTCCAGCATATCTACTATTTTATCAAGAAGTTCCTTGCTTTGGGGCCATTTCATCACATAGTCTCTTACCTCAGAATCAAGTCCGGTTTTATGTTTCAAATCGTCAATGTAATAAGGGTTTGGAAGACATCGCACGTCAAAAACCAAGTCCGCCTCGGTTGCAGAGCCGTACTTAAAGCCAAATGACATACAGTTAATCAGCATTCTGTTCGAAATGTTATCCAAAAATATTTTGGATATGCGCTCTTTTAGCTGTGACGCCGACAAGAGAGAACTGTCTATGATATAGTCCGCTCTTTCTCTTGCTGGTTTTAAAAGCATTCTTTCTGTTTTAATTGCATTTTCAATGGATCCGTCCACCATGTCCACAAGCGGGTGTTTTCGTCGCGTCTCTTTATACCTTGTCATCAAAACAGCGTCGGAAGCATCAAGGAACAACAATTTATATTCAAATCCCTGTTTGGTCAAATGATCAAGCTCATCAAATAATCCGTGAAACAAATCCCCTCCACGAATATCCGTTACCACTGCAATGCGTTCAATCTTCCCTTCGCTTTGCATACAGATTTCTGCAAATTTTGAGATTAGTTTAGGAGGCATATTATCTACGCAATAAAAGCCGATATCTTCCAATGCATCAATTGCTCTTGATTTTCCTGAACCGGATATCCCGGTTATGATTACAAAATCCATCCCTCTACCCTTCTTATATCTTTCTTATATCATTTTCACTTCACATTCAAGCGAATACCCTGTTTTTTCATACACAATCTGCTTAATCTTTGCAATCAATGTAAGCACTTCTTCGCAACTTGCATTCCCTGTATTTACAACGAAACCACAGTGCTTATCACTTACCATAGCATCCCCCACACGGAACCCTCTTAACCCGCATTGGTCAATTAACGCCGAAGCATAACTCCCGTTAGGGCGTTTAAAAGTGCTTCCCGCACTTGGCATTTCCATTGGCTGCTTGGTTTTTCTTCGGTGCATCAGGTCGTCCATTTTTGAGCGTATATGACATATATCGCCCTTTTGTAAAGAAATCTTAACTTTTGTGATACAAAAGTTTTTAAAACTATATACACTGTGCCTATATCCAAAGTCCAGTTCTTCTTTAGAATAAGTACCATAATCGCCATTCTCGTCGATATGGTCACAACTTACGATTATATTTTTGATCTCACCGTCATAGGCACCTGCATTCATATAAGCCGCACCCCCGACTGTTCCGGGTATTCCCCACGCAAATTCCATTCCTGTCAGTCCGTTTTGATAAGCAAAATAACAAACTTTTGCCAAAGGAGCACCCGCATCACAAACAATCGTCGTCTCATCAATTAGCTCAACACTTGAAAAAAGACTTCCTAAATGGATAACAACACCATCAATACCACCATCATTTACTAAAAGGTTTGAACCCTTCCCCAAAATATAAAAAGAAATATTCGTTTCTTTGCATTTTTTTATAATCAAAGAAATCTGCTCTTCGTTGTTCGGAGAAGCCAATATTTTGCATCTTCCTCCAATTTTAAAAGTCGTGTGCAAAGCCATTGGTTCATTTATTTTATAGCAACAATCAATTTCTTCTAAAAACTTTGAGAAATTCTTCATTTTTGTGTATCCCCCACATTTTGTTCGAATCAGTAAGTATTATATCAACTATCTTATTATTTTATATCTATAAAATCTATGTTTCTTTTTTGTTTTATATAACCAAAAAACCTGTCTTTATCCGCGTTTAAAATAAGTTCCTGCGGGAATTCTATAGACTCCAGCATTTCGGTTGTTTTTGGAAAATGCCCGATATATGCTGCAAAATGAGAG
>JARBTU010000078.1 GCA_029240015.1 Oscillospiraceae bacterium
TTCACATGATTATGAAAAAGTTTATAAAAACATGGATGCTTTTTTCGCTGATTATAAGAAAATTCAAGATTATGTATATAAAATTACCGGGGTGAAGGTTTCGGATTACAGGTTCCCGGGAGGATCCAGCAATACCAAGACAAGCAAAGGGAACATGAAGAACATTATAACGAAACTTAATCAAATGGGGATTGTTTATCACGACTGGAACGTTTCGGCAGAAGATGCGACTTTTAAAAGAGTGACTGCATCGTCAATTATCAAAAACGTCATGAAAGATGTGTGCGCTCATAAAGAGCCCGTCATACTAATGCACGATGTGGCGAAAAACACAGGACTCATTAAGGCATTGCCTAAAATGATTGATATGCTTTCTGAAAAAGGGTACAGCTTTGATACTGTAAATCATATAAACACACCTGCGCAGCATCTCAAATTTCCTGTCAAGCAAGCGGAAACATCCAGCAAAGTCGTTTCAGACACCTCCATGGAGCCGGCTTCATCAAGCAGCAGTTCTAACTCAAGTTCAAGTTCAAGTAAACCAATTTCGTCCGACAGCAAGTCAAGTTCCAGCAAGCCATCTTCCAGCAGCAAACCAAGCTCGAGTAAGCCGTCCTCGTCGAGCAGCAAGTCCTCATCAAGCAACTCGGCTTCCTCTAAAAAGCCTGTGAGTTCAGAGAAGGTTTCTTCTGTGAAAGGCAGATTGACTTCCGATGAGACGATATCTAATAAGAAATAGCAAGCCAATAAAGCAAGGGGATTATCCATATCGACAACCCCTTGCTTTTGTGTTATGATAATTACAGTTTAAACGAATGGTTATCCTGTGATAAAAAAGGTGGTATTTTTTGAACTTCGAGTATAGTTTTGAAAAATTAAGTGAAAAAATTAAAGTTTGCACGACAAGCAGTCACAAATTCGGAACGGATGCGTTCTTGCTGGCGAATTTTGCGGCGCCGCTCCATAAAGACAAAGTCTGCGATTTAGGGACAGGGTGCGGAATTATTCCGCTTGTTTTGGAAAGAGATTTTTCCCCTAAGATGATTTACGGGGTGGATATCCAGCCGCAAGCGATAGAGCAGTTTGAGTTATCCATCAAAAAAAGCGGGCTTTCGGACAAGCTTTTTTCCATTCATGAGGATTTAAAAAACTTGAAAGGAAAACTTCCCTTTACCGAGTTTGATGTGGTGACCTGTAACCCGCCGTATAAAGCAAGCAATGCAGGAATTTTGAGCGAACTTACCGTCGAGCAGATTGCAAGGCATGAGGTTTTGTGTAACATACAGGACGTTTGCGATGCGGCGAACAAGCTTTTGAAGTTTGGCGGGAGGCTTTGCATCTGTCAAAGACCTGAAAGGCTTGCCGATGTGATTACAGCAATGAGAAATGCAGGCATTGAGCCAAAAAAGCTTCGTTTCGTTTCAAAGTTGGCGGATACAAAACCGTGGCTTTTTTTAATCGAAGGCAAAAAAGGAAGCAAACCTTTTATGAATGTAGAGCCGACACTGATTATTCAAGAACAGGACGGGTTTTCCCGTGAACTTTTAAAGATATACGGAAAGGCATAAATATGACAGGAGTATTGTATGTAGTGGGGACCCCTATAGGGAATCTTGGTGACATGACTTTTCGGGCGGTTGAAACGCTTAAGCAAGTGGATTTTATCGCGGCGGAAGACACACGGGTCACTGTGAAGCTTTTAAATCATTTCGGCATCAAAAAACCGATGGAAAGCTATCATGAGCATAATCTTCGGGAGCGGGGCGAGTACATCATCGGCAGGATTTTGGCAGGGGAAAACTGTGCGGTCGTATCCGATGCGGGAATGCCATGTGTTTCAGACCCCGGCGAGGATTTAGTCAGGCTTTGTGCTGAGAACGGGATTGATGTTTTTGTGGTACCGAGCGCAAACGCCGCTGTCTCCGCTTTGTGCGTGAGCGGGCTTACAACATCACGGTTCTCATTTGAGGGGTTTTTAAGCACTAATAAAAACGGACGAAACGAACATTTGAATCATGTGAAGACCAGCACTAATACGTTGATATTTTATGAGGCGCCCCACAAACTTTTGAAAACGCTGAGAGATATGCTGACAGTTTTAGGAGACAGAAGAATTGCGGTCGCAAAAGAGCTGACTAAGATTCATGAAAAGATTTTAAGGACAACACTTAGTGAAGCAGTGGATTACTTTAAACAAAACCCGCCCAGGGGTGAATATGTGCTTGTGATAGAGGGTGCGAAACAAGCGGTTTCCGAAGAGATGACATTTGAATCGGCAGTGGAATTTGCGAAAGAACTTGAAAAGAGCGGGATGAAAGGTTCGGATGCAGCCAAACAAGCTGCGGCGATTTCAGGATTCAAAAAAGGAGATATCTATAAAGAGCTGATATAGAGATGATTGGCTTTATGATAAAGAAGGGGCTATGTGTTTTACTGGCTATGACAATGATTTTATGCTTGGCGGGATGTGCTAAGGCTAATCAGGAAGAAATTTCGGACATGCCGAGACTTTTAATAACCGTCGGCAACAAAAAGATTGAAAATACTACCCGAACAAAGGATTGGGATGGCACTATTTATGATTATTTGGGGAGTATATTTGATCAAGTTTTATTTAAAGATTCCGATTATAAAATGGAATATGTAAAACTAGGAGAGACCATTCAGCTGGATTTAGGGGGAGGCTCTCCTGATAACGTAGTGCTAGAAGATTATGTGTTAGTTAAGGATGAGAAGAGAATTTACAAAGAATTATCTAAAAAAGAGATTCCAGTAGCCTTTGTGAACGGAAAATTTACATTTATGCTTGAGCCACATCTCATTCCAACAACAAGTTCTGGCAGTAACACACAAGGAAAAGAAGTTTTCAGAGGCTTTCACCTATCTTGTAATTGGAGTGGAAATAAGGGAGAATACGGTTTTGTTATTAAAACGGATTCGACAGTCTAAAAGAAATTGGATGAATGGATACAGGGCGGTTAATCTAATACAATGGAAGCAATTGCTGATATAGAGATGAAAAAACAGCGGATGATAAAAATCATCCGCTGTTTTCTGCTTATTTCACTGTTTCATAAGGCCAGTCGGTAATGCCTCCGAACTCATAAACGTTTTGATACCCCATTTTTATAAGGACCTCGGATGCTATCTTGCTTCGATTTCCGCTTCGGCAATATACAAGAATCCGCTTAGACTTATCAGGTACTTTAGATTCAACTTCAGAAGCAATTTCCGTATCCGGAATTAGAATACTGTTTTTGATATGTCCCGTGTCGGATTCTTCTTTGGTTCTGACATCCAAAATTACAACATCTTTCTCTGTATCCATCATATACTTCGCATCCTCTGGGGTAATCTCTCTATAGGTTCTTGGGGAAGAACCGCTTTTTAAAGTGCCTGCCTCTCTTTGCTGAACAATTTTGATTGCGTCTACCTTAGGAGGCAAAGATTGCATTATCAGCCCGTTATAGGTAACTTTGACAACATCTCCGGGTTTAAAATCCTTGTGAGAGTCGGTTGCCTTCTGAATGTTTTTAATCTGTGTTTCTTCATCAATGCGAATAATCACATTTTTATAATTTTCAAATTCGGGCGTGTTTATAGCCTGAATCATCAAAGAATCTTCCCCTACAGATTCAACCGTTCCGGTCAAAGTCGCATTTTGGTTGGAACAGGCACACAGCGCAAACAAGATCGTGGTTATAAAAACAATCAAAATAAGCCTTTTCATAAAAACTTCTCCTGTAAAAACGTCAGTTGATTTCCTTATAATTTCCGAGGAAATTAAAGTAATCAAGGTCACTTGAAAGATCGTTTAATAAATCAATAACATTTTTTTGTTTTAAACTTCCTGAGAAATTTATGTAAAAGATAACATCAAAATTTTTGTTTCCCATAGGTTTGGATTCGATTTTGGTCATGTTGACATTGTTGACCGCAAACTTGGTCAAAAGCCGATACAAAGACCCCGTTGTGTTGGGAATCGAAAGGGACACCGTCATCGACTTTGCATCATCCTGCGGCATCAGATTTTTGGAAATGAGGATAAAACGGGTATAGTTTTCGTCGTTGTTCTGGATGTTATGTTTTAAGATTTTGAGTCCATAAAGCTCAGCGCTTTTTTCACTGCAGATAGCCGCGATAGGCTCATTTGACGTTGAAACAAATTTTGCAGCCAGAGCGGTATTTAAAAAGCTTTCTATTTTAACTTCTTTGAGTGTTCTTAAAAAATCAGAAGACTGTGCGATAGCTTGCTCGTGAGAGATGATTTTTGAGAGTTGCTCCATATCCATCTCTTCTTTTGCAGCAAGACAATGCTCGATTTTGAGTTTGATTTCATAATTGATATAAAAGTCAGCGCGTTTCATGAGGTCATAGACTTGAAAAACGCCTCCTGCATTGGAGTTTTCAATAGGCAGGATGCCAAAGTCGACTCGGCCTTCTTCAACAGCGGTAAACACTTGTTCAAAGTTCTCGAAAAAGAGCGGGGAACAGTCTTCGAAAAGCTTGCCTGCGGCGATATGAGAATAAGCGCCCTCTACCCCTTGACAGGCAATTACGGGCTTTTGGGGCAATGAGAAAGGCTGTTCCAGTTTTTTAAGAATATCTTCAAGGAGTGGAGTTTTCTCAAGAACGCGGTTCTGTTGCAGACATTTGCTGATGTCCATCAAATTCGTAAACAAAACTTTGACGCCGTTCACATACTCTTCGCGGCTGTTGTGCTCAATCTTTTCCATGATCTGTTCTTCTCTTCCGGTTTGAAAAACAGGAAGATGATTTGTTTTCTTATATTCGGCAATTCCCTGGACGATGTCCATTCTTTTTTCAAACAAAGATTGAATCTGTTCATCAATAGCATCAATATCGTTTCTGAGTTCGTCTAGATTCAATAAAAAGACCCCCATTCTTGTTTATAAAGGTTTATTGATTATCATTATACAGATTCTTAACCAATAATACAATAAAAACCAGAAAAACAGGGCATAATACAGTAAAACATTTGAAGAGATGTAAATGGGGATTGACAGCATAAAGGAGTTTATCATGAAAAAAATAGTGGAGATAGAGGTTGATGGATTGATCAATCAAAATTTTGCTTCTTCGATTAAAAAAAGGTTGCAGCGTCTGGATGGTGTAATGGGTGTATCAGTTTACACGGCACAGAGAAAAGTCCGTGTCGGTTTTGAAAACAGTGCGCTGTCCAAAGAAGATATTATCCGCACTGTGAGAAAAATGGGATTTGCGCCAAAAGAGCAGGTACCTCATCCGGCAGATACTGTGGTTAAGAATATAGTAATCGATATGGATAAAAGCAAAGACAGTGATAGTAATAATAGAGCCAAAGAGACGCTTTTAAATCTTGACGGTGTTCGGGATGTTTCGGTTTTTGAGGAAACAAACAGCGCCTATATTGAGTATGACTCTAAAAAAGTAACGGCGCATGATATGATAAAAGCACTGGAAAAGATTAATATCAAAGCTAAAATGAGAGAGCAAACCAAGGAAGATGCAACGATAAAAAAAGAAGTGTTCAGAATATTCGGGCTGATTACAGCTGTTGTGTTTGGAAGTTTGATCGTCTATATAAGTATGTCCGGTCAATTAGTGGTTAACATCTCTGTTCCTTCTCTCTTGTCTTCTCAGCAAAATCCGGCGAACTTTGGTTTAGCTCAGCTGGTTTTGATTCTTCCTGTACTAATAAGCGGAATCAAGTTGTTCGGGAACGGGTATAGAGATTTGTTCAGGCTTTGCCCCAAAACAGATACACTGATTGCAATCTCCGTCACATACTGTTTAGGGGTAAGCGTCTATCATACCATACAGATCATGACAGGGTATGCTGACGCAGGGAAAGGACTTTATTATTGGTACTGTGCGTTGACAATCATCTTTGTTCTGGTAGGAAGATTCTTAGAATATCGGAGCAAAAATAAATCGAGTCCTCAAAGGCTTGATTTAGGTGCCTTTTTACCGTCTTCGGCCCGTATAGTGAGAGATGGACAGGAAAGCGAGCTTTCTTCCTCACAGATCCAGGAAGAGGATATGATTATCGTAAGGACAAATGAAAAAATTCCTGCCGACGCAAGAGTAATTGACGGGGAGGCTTTGGTCCATCAAGAACTTTTGACGGGAGAAAAAATGCCTGTCCTCAAAAAGCGCGGGGATGAAATCTTTGCCGGATGTCTTTGCGAAAAAGGGGAAGTTCTCATTCGTACAACTTCGGCAGGGAATAAGACAATGATTTCTAAAATTATAGAGAATATTAAAGAACGGGACACCTCGGGCAAACCTGCAATAAGAGTGATAGACAAGCTGTCAAGAGTACTATTGGTGTGCATGCTTATAGGCATTGTAATCATCAGTGCAGCAGTATTCTTTCTTCTGGACAAGAGTTGGGGATGGGGAAGCTATCTCGACCTCATTTCTCTTATTGTTATTTTAGCCTGCCCTCCCGTTATGGGGTTGGCTGTTCCCTTAGTCATTTCGGCAGCAATTAAAAAAGGTGCGGATATCGGCATTTTATTCCGCAAGGGAATAGTGCTTGAAAATATGTCTAAAATCAAAAAAATGCTTTTTGATAAAGAAGGAACTTTAACATCAGAGGAGTTTGAGGTGGTTGACCTCATTGCATTGAAACAGGTAGAACCTCAGAAGATAATTTATATAGCAGCTTGTGCAATGAGTGGGATTGAAAATAAAATTTATGATGCTGTTATAGAGTTCGCAAAAAATAACGAGATAGAGAGTACGCCGCCCCAAGCGCAAAACGAATTTCTGGGTCAAGGCGTAAAGGCTCAAATATCAGGAATCCGTATACTTGCAGGTTCAGCAGATTTCATGAGTCAAAACGGAGTGGAGTTGAAAGATTGTCCACCGATACCGCAGGGATGTGTTGGGATATATGTAGCGGTTGAGAAGCATCTTTTGGGCGTTCTGGTTGTTTCACAGGTTATTAATTCAGAGGCAAAAAAGGCGGTTATCTTGCTAAAAAGATGGAATATTGAACCCCAGATCATCACAGGGGATTGTTTGTGGGGATCTGATTATGCTGTTGACAAAATAGGAATCAGCACCATACAGTCAAATCTTCTGCCGCTTCAAAAACAGGAGTATGTACTCTCTCAAAAATCCAAAAAAGAATGGGTTGGTATGGTAGGAGACGGGCTTTGTGATGTGCCTGCTCTTTGTGCGGCCGATGTTGGCATCAACAGTTCGAAATCAACAGATATTTCCGCCAACTGCTCGGAAGTCATTTTGATGAAAGATGATTTAAGCACGGTAGTGATGGGAATTGGACTTGCTAGAAAAGCAGTAAACGTCATTAAACAAAATTTGTTCT
>JARBTU010000079.1 GCA_029240015.1 Oscillospiraceae bacterium
GAGTAAGATGTAAGACGTATGAAGTGGATAAGAAATTTAAAGATTGCGGTCAAGCTAACGATTGCAACGACATTAATCATTGCGATGTGCTGTTCTTTTATCGGAGTTCTTGCTTACAATTCTGCAGAAAGCAGTTTAGAACAGGAGATTACTTCCGCCATGCTAAGAAACGCAACCGACAGCGGAAAGTTAATATATTCAAAAATCGAGAAACATTATGTTAATTTGGAAGCAATTGCAAACAGAAACGTTATAAAAAATATGAATTGGAATGAGCAGCTAACCGCTATGAAAGAAGAAGTAAAAAGAAACGGTTATCTGAAACTGGGAATAGCGGATTTAAAAGGAGATGCGAAATATGATAACGGTACCTCCACTAATGTTTCCGAACGAGCTCATTTCCAAGCTGCTTTAGCCGGAAAAACAACAATTTCGGACCCTTTGATGAGCAAAGTTGACAATACAATTGTTGTTGTCATCGCAACGCCGATTAAAGATGCCAATAATCAGGTGGTTGCTGTTTTAATGGCAACACTTGACGATAATTTTATCAGTGACATCACAAACCAAATTAAAGCAAGAAAAACAGGATACGCTTTTATAATTAACCGAAGTGGTACGACTATTGCACATCCTGATATCAATAAAGTTGTGGAGATGGACAATGAAATCGAAAAAGCCAAGTCTGATTCAAAACTCAAAGGAATTGCAGATGTTGAGAAAAAAATGGCTTCGGGTGAGCAAGGCTCGTCCCACTACATATACAAAAACCAAAAAAAATACATCTCCTATACTTATATTGGTGAGCTGAATTGGTCAATGGCAATTACAGTGCCAGAATCGGAAGTCTTCGAAAGCATCCAACACATAAAAACCAAGATATTATTTGTTACTATTATATTCATTGCATTGGGCGCATTTATTATTGCTTTTTTATCCCTTTTTATTATCAAAAAACCTATCAAAAAGCTTACGGATGTTGCCGACAAACTTGCAGTGGGTGATGTTTCTGTTGAAGTAACCGCCACCAATAAGGACGAGTTGGGCATGTTGATGATGTCTTTCTCCAATATGATTGAAAATATTAAGATGCAGTCAGAGAGTGCGCAAAAAATTTCAGACGGTAACCTGGACTTTGAAATTACAGAAAAATCTGACCGAGACGTTCTCTCTCTCAGTATGAAGAAAATGATGTTCTCTTTAAAAGAACTTGTATCAGATTCCGAGACTTTAGTGAAAGCCGCCTTGCTGGGGGATTTGGAGACCAGAGCAGATGTTGAAAAACATAGCGGAGGCTATAGAAGAATTATTGAAGGGCTAAATAACACGTTGGATGCTATTATGGCACCACTCAATATTGGACTGACACAACTGGAAAAGATGTCTAGAGGAGAATCTCTGGATTTGCTCCAAAACGATTTCCAAGGAGTCTACTTCTCTTTCATTAATAATTTAAACGCTGTAAGAAACGCATTGTATGAATTGTTAGACGAAACCGGCAAGCTTTCCATGGAAGCCCAGAAGGGGAATCTATCCTATCGGGCAAACATGAGCAATCTTCAGGGTGGGTATTATGATATCGTTCAAGGTATCAATCAAACACTTGATGCCATCGTAGGTCCGATTGAGGAAGCCTCCGCAGTTCTTGAACAAATGTCCTTGGGAAATCTCAGCATAAAAGTGACCGGTGACTATCACGGTGATTTTGCAGCCATTAAAAATGCTTTAAATAAAACCATTGACTCTTTGTCCTCCTATGTCAATGAAATCTCCTATGTTTTGACTCAAATGTCGGAAGGAAACCTTGATTTAGCCATAACCGGCGTTTATCACGGCAACTTCTCTGAGATCAAAAACGCTTTAAATACGATTATAAATTCATTAAATAGTGTGTTAAGTGATATCAATCAAGCAGCAGAACAAGTAAACTCCGGGGCAATCCAAGTCTCTGATTCTGCTCAGGCACTCTCGCAAGGCTCGACAGAGCAGGCAAGTTCTATTGAAGAACTGACTGCATCGGTCGACGAAATTTCAGCGCAAACAGTAAAAAATGCAGAAAATGCAGAAAAAGCAAATTCACTTGCGTTAACAGCTAAGAATGACGCTGTAAACGGAAACGCGCAAATGCAGGATATGCTCACAGCAATGGTAAATATCAATGAATCATCTACAAACATCAACAAAATCATCAAAGTAATCGACGACATCGCATTTCAAACAAATATCCTCGCATTAAACGCTGCGGTAGAAGCCGCAAGAGCAGGGCAGCATGGTAAAGGGTTTGCTGTTGTCGCTGAAGAAGTAAGAAGTCTTGCTGCAAGAAGTGCAAAAGCAGCAGAAGAAACGGCCGATTTGATTGAAGGTTCAATTAAAACAGTGGAAGGCGGCGCAAGAATTGCGCACGATACCGCTGATGCTTTGAGCAAAATCGTTGAAGCCGTATCAGGGGCCGCAGGGGTCGTAGGGGAAATCGCCAATGCATCGAAAAACCAGGCAACCGGAATCTCTCAAATAAACTCAGGAATCTCTCAAGTATCAACAGTCATTCAGCAGAACTCGGCAACAAGCGAAGAAAGTGCCGCCGCCAGCGAACAACTTTCCAGCCAAGCTGACATGCTTAAGCAAATGATTGGAAGATTCAGATTAAAATCCAATAAGATATCTCCAACCGGTGAGCCAAACCAAAAGGGATTTTCCGACACCGCTGCACAGCCTTCTTCGAGTCCAAAAATTGTGCTGGATGATACAGAATTTGATAAATATTAATCACCCTTTTAAAAGTGTCCATTTACAAATCTTTTAAAATTATTTATCATCTGTAAGCATCACCAAATGCTCTATAATGTTTTTATATACTAAAAACCTCCTATTGTAGAACAAATCTACTTAGGAGGTTTTTAGTATATAAATAAGGAGGATGTGAATAATTTTTATACCAAGGCTCCGCTCGAACTAAATTTGTAAGTAACTTTTCCAATTTTTCGAGTAGTATTAGAAAGCATATATCCGTCTTTATCGAAGTAATACCATTTACCGCTGATTTTTTCCCAACCGTTTGCCTTCATCTCTCCTGAATTTAGCACGTAGCACCATTTCTTCCCTGATTGAATCCAAGTGCTTGCTTCCATCGTTCCGTCCTGTTTAAAAAAGTACCACTTTCCTTTGATCTTAAGCCATTTGTTAGACACTCTGTCACCCGAGGCTGTCACATAGTACCATTTCTTACCCGACTGAATCCAGCTGTTCTCTTTCATACAACCATTCTTATCAAAAGAATACCACTTTCCTTTGACTTTAAACCATCCGTTTTCTACTCTCTCCCCCGAGGCTGTCACATAGTACCACTTTCCGTTTGATTGAACCCAGGAATCTTTGTCCATAACGCCATCAATGTTCATATGATACCATTTATTTTTGGATTTGACCCAGCTGTTTACCTGCATAAATCCTTCATTGTTCACATAATACCAATTTCCATCTGCAAGAATCCATTTGTCTGTTTCCATATAGCCTTTATCGCCCACAAAGCAATACGTGTTCTCATAAGGAGCCCATGCGTTATATTCTCTTTCGCCTTTCTCATTCACATAATACCATTTCCCGTCTGTCTGGATCCATTTTTCAGCCTGCATCGCTCCGCTAGGTCCCATATAGTAATACTTGTCTTGAGACGCTATCCATGATTTTTTTTTCATGACGCCATATTGGTCAAAAAAATACACCGCATCATCGTATGAAATGAACTCGTTCTTAACAAAAGCACCGTCTTCGCCTGCATAAAAGGATATGAGCCCAATTTGAATGATTGCATTTATCGCAACAGGTCCATCTTCATAGGCGAAATAACTTTTACCCTCGGTTGTGTTGAACATTTTGCCTGCGACCAATACGCCGTTTTCTTCAAAGTAGTATAGTCTCTCTTCTATTGTTTTAAATCCGACGGCTATAACCCCGTCTTCAACATAGATTGTTTCTCCGTTCTCGTTCTGTTGCCAGCCTTCCTGCAGCTCGCTCTGACCCTGCCCCGTCTCCCCTGTGCCTTCAGTCGGACTGGAAAACGCCAACGCATGGGAGATAGACATCATTAAGGCAAATGTCAGCATCATTGCGGTAATCTTCTTCAAAAATAGACCTCCTTTTTATTTCCGTAACTTTTTATAATTTATGAATGAATTATACCATTTTTCAAAAGGTTTGAAAAGAGAGATTTATCTTTTTTATCTGCTATATTCCTTTCTATAACTATAAAACAAACAGTAACAAATCTTAAAACTTATTTTGGTAAACTTGACATATGATTCCCGAATATGATATATTAATTCTAATTAAAGGACGGTGTATATTAAAATGGACGACAGTTCTGAACGAACGCAGTATCAGATGCTAGTGATAACAAATGCTCCAACAATCATTTTCGGTCCGTATAAAAACTAATTGATCGGATTATACGACTGAAAACTTAAACTATTTGATTTTTGGAGTTGAATTTACTTGTTAACTGAAATATTATTTTTAATTATTCTTATTTTTATCAATGCATTTTTTGCAGCGTCTGAAATCGCCCTGATTTCCTTAAACGACAACAAAATAAAAGTCATGGCGGATGACGGCAACAAAAAAGCGAAAAAGCTCAAAAAGCTTTTGAGTGAACCGAGCCGGTTTCTTGCCACCATTCAAATCGGAATTACGCTGGCCGGATTTTTGGCGAGTGCTTTTGCGGCGGAAAGCTTTTCCGACCGATTGATGGCAATGGTTGATGTCTCTGCCATTCCGATTTCGGCAAGCCTATTAAAAACCCTCTCGGTGGTTTTCATCACCATTATACTTTCTTACTTTACACTTGTTTTCGGCGAACTTGTTCCGAAACGGGTTGCCATGAAAAAATCGGAATCAATTGCTTTTGGGGTTGTGACCCCGTTAGTAGTCCTATCAGCATTTACCTCTCCGTTTGTAAAGTTACTTACAGCATCCACAAACTTTTTTATAAAGATATTCGGGATGGACCCAAATGCTGAGGAAGACAGCATTACCAAGGAAGAAATTCGCATGATGGTGGACGTTGGCGAAGAAAAAGGCACCATTCATGAAAGCGAAAAACAGATGATCAACAACATCTTTGAATTTGATGACACCACTGCGGGAGAGATCATGACGCACCGAACCGAAATCGTTGCGGTGGAAGACAACTCCAAAATCAGCGACATTGTATATATTGCCATCAATGAAGGATTCTCAAGAATCCCTGTTTATAAAGAAGACATTGATAACATTATCGGCATCATTTATGTAAAAGACCTTCTCTGTCTGGTCGGCTGCAGTGAATCGGAAGATTTCAAAATCTCCGATTTTATACGAGAAGTATTATATGTTCCTGAATCTAATCGTTGTATTGAACTTTTTAAAGAGTTTACCGATAAAAAAGCGCATATGGCGGTTGTGGTGGACGAATACGGCGGAACCGCAGGCATCGTCACCATGGAAGACTTGCTCGAAACCATCGTGGGAAGTATTCAGGACGAATATGACGACGAAGAAGACGAAATTGAGCAAATCGGCGACAATACCTATACCATTGACGGATCGGCGGATATTGAGGATGTTGCCGAACTGCTTGACTTAGCCATAGACGAGGACGCGGATTATGATACACTGGGCGGTCTGATTACCGAAATTCTGGGACGGATTCCGACCGAGAATGAACAGCCCGTTGTAACAGTCGATGACGTGGAATTCACTGTGCTTGGCGTGGAAGAACGCCGCATCACCAAAGTGAAAGCGGTAAAGCTAACCCAAGACGATGAATCAGACAAAGATGATAAATAATATACAGAAAACAGCAGGGGAATATCTCCCCTGCTGTTTTTATGCTTTAATAAAAATGTTGACTTTTGGCCAACAAAAGTGCTATACTTATGTTAGCCAAAAGTAGGAGGTGAATATTTGGCTAGTAAAATGGGACGTCCAACTGACAGCCCAAAAGATAGCCGAGTCACTGCCCGTGTTGATTTGAATGTAAAAAAAATACTTGATAAATACTGTGAAAGACACAATATTAGTCAAGCGGAAGGGCTTAGGCAAGCTATCTTAAGACTTCAAGAGGACGAATAAAAAACGGAGAAGCGGTTTACCCTCTCAAAAAGATAACCACTTCCCCCACACCGACAACAGCCCCGAAAGGCTTATTGCGACGTAAATATTATAACATGCGTTGCGATTCCTTTCAACCCTTGTTGTCGGATAGTTCTTTAAAATCGAAAGGAATGAAAATGATGTCAGACAGCATGAAAAGCAACATTATCGAAGAACTGTACTTAGGGAACATCAGCCCTATTGAGAAAGAATTTAAGCGAGATTCCCACTACGCAAAATTAATAAGCATCATTGCCAAAAACGAGAAGATGCTGATTGACTCGCTTTGCGGAAAAGAAGAAACCCAGTTTTCGGAACTGATGGAAGCGCAAAGCGAGGTTTTAAGTATTACGGCGCTGGAGACCTTTACAGATGGTTTTAAACTGGGCGCAAAGATTATATTAGACACCTTTGTGTCGGAGCAAAACAAAGTATTTAAAGATATATGCTGATAAAAACACCGATAGGGATTTCCCCTATCGGTGTTTTTCTATTCCATCGCCAAGTCTTTAAAGTATTTGTTTTTATCCGCTTCGGTGATTTTTCTCAAAATCCTGCACGGATTCCCCACCGCGATAATATTTGAGGGAATATCTTTGGTGACCACACTGCCCGCCCCAATCACAACGTTGTCCCCAATCGTGATTCCCGGGTTGATAATTGTCCCGCCGCCAATCCACACATGGCTGCCAATCGTGATGGGGAACGCATACTCATATTCCTGCGCTCTCAGCTCGGGATGAACCGGATGCCCTGCAGTAAAGATGCTAACGTTCGGTCCAACAAGTACATCGTCGCCAATCGTAACCTTGGCACAATCCAAGATAATACAGTTATAGTTGCTGTAAAAATTCTTTCCGATTTCGATGTTGTAGCCATAGTCGCACCTAAAGGGAGGCTCGATAAAAAAATTATCCCCTGTTTCTCCAAACAGTTCCTTCAATATCCGGTTCCTCTTGTCCACTTCGCTCGGGCGCAGGCTGTTATAATCAAAAACCATTTCCTTTGCCCATTGCCGTTCTTTTGTAAGTTGTTCATCAAAAGCCCTATAAGGTTTTGACGCCAGCATTTTTTCTTTCTCGGTCATCATTCAGCCTCCGTAACGATTTTTTTGCTGTATCATCTTTGCTACTTTTAGCAAACGTTCATATGCATATTCAAAAAATTCACGATACGACTCGCAATAATAGTTTTTCCCA
>JARBTU010000080.1 GCA_029240015.1 Oscillospiraceae bacterium
ATACATTACGCCGCTTTTGTCAACATAATACCATTTGCTTCCGGATTTAATCCATTTGTTTGTTAACATTACGCCGTTCTTGTCAACATAGTAATATTTACTTCCCGACTTAATCCATTTGTTGGTCAACATTGCACCTGAGCCATCAACATAATAATATTTACCTTTATCCTTAATCCATTTGTTTGTATAAATAGCACCATAGTTGGCTTCAGTTTTATCTCCGTAATACCATGTTTTTCCTACCTGGAACCAGCCTGTTGCAGCGTCGTCACCTAGATTATAGTACCATTTGCCTTCAAGTTTAAACCAACCCTTTACAGATACTAGGCACATTTCAAATACTTCTTCGTTGCTTGTTTGAGCAACTATAGCTGCAAAACCAGGACCTTTTGCAGTTACTTTGCCATTTTTATCTACAGTTGCAACCTTTGTGTCAGTAGACGTCCAAGTAACTGTTTGGTCTTCGCCTGTTACAGTTGCTTTTAATGTTTCGGATTTTTTAACATCCAAAATAAGATTTTCTTTATTTAATTTAATATCGGTTGGTGGTTTTGGAGCTTCTTTAGTAACTTTAATGTTATATGTGTTTTTAGTTGTTCCGTCTTCAGCAGTAACAATCACTGTTACCGGTTTTGTGAAGTCTTTTCCTGAAACAACATAAGTTGCTTTTTCAGAAACAGTTACATCAGGAGTTAAATTTGTTAAATTAGTTGCATAAGGAACAGTAACAGCTACGTTTGTGCCTGTGATTGTTCCTGCTTTTCCAGCAAGTGTAAATGTTTTTAGTTCAGCTTCAGCGCTTTGACCAGTAGAAGCTACTGTAACAGCACAAGTTGCAGTAAAGTTGCCTTCAGTTGTTTTAGCAGTAATTGTAGCAGTACCGCCAGCAACACCTTTTACTACTCCACCATCAACTGTAGCAACAGCAGGATTAGATGTTGTCCATGTTACAGCTTTGTTAGAAGCGTCACCAGGAAGCACAGAAGCAACCAATGCAAGTTCTTGACCTACTTCAATATTTGCAGCAGATTGATCTAGCGTAATACCTGTAACAGGGATATTAAGTGTTACGCCGGACTTCTGTGAATATGCAGTTGCAGGAACTAGTGCAAAATCATTTGCTCCCGTTTTCCATTGAATGTTTAGGTAAGCGCCGCCCCATCCCTGAGAATAGTCAAGGACAACGTCATGTTTGCCTGCAGCTGCTATCGCAACAGTGCCTTCTTCATTATATTCCCAAACGGCCTGCCATTTGTCTATTACCTTTTTGCCATCAATGTATAATCTTATGCCATCGTCAGCAGAAATTTTGAATGTATAGTCCCCTGCAGTTGGGAAATTAATCTGTCCGCTAAAACGAATACCTACATTCTGAACGTCATTAGTGCGCCCAGTATGAGTTGATATAAGACTTTTCATAGAGGATGTAGCTGAATCTTTAGTACCATCTACTATTTTGCTTAAATCCGTTAAAGCAACCTCTGATTTTCCTTCAAAAATGTTGTTTGAATCAAGTGGCGGCATATCAATGCCCGCATCTCCTAATCTAGTGCCTTCTACTCCAAGTGAATAAAATGTTGCGAGCAAGCCCGCATCTCCGTTAGCAGCGCTGGCTGTTAATGATGCAGGAATCGTTACAGACGCCATAATAGCAAGCGCTACCACAGAAGACAGAATTTTTTTAATTTTTTTACTCTTCATTGGTTTGTCATCCTTTCAGATATTTGTATGTAGGAATCATCTATATCCCCTATATAATATTACTACAAAAACCGCTTAATGTAAATATTATTTTTTAAAAAATAATACTACCATATCATATGTAACACACACAGGTTTGTCATTTCTGGGGTCATTTATTACATATGCATCTATATTAAAAATCTCTTTTAAATTTTCTTTTGTCATGACTTCATGGGGTGTTCCCTCGCAAATAATTTTCCCATTTTTTATTCCGAGCATATAATCGGCAAACCTTGCAGCATTGTTTATTTCATGGATTACCATGATGATAGATCTGTGTTCTGTTTTATTTAATTTCTCCAGTAACTTCAAAATCTCCAGTTGGTGTGCCAAATCCAGGTACGTAGTCGGTTCATCCAATAAGAGAATTTCCGTTTCCTGTGCCAGAGCCATCGCGATCCACGCTCTTTGTCTTTGTCCTCCTGAAAGAGAATCAATTGCTCTTTCCTTGAATTCCAATATCCCTGTTTTCTCCAGTGACCAATCGATAATATCTTTGTCTTTTTTACTTAACGTCCCAAATCCATTTTTATGAGGAAACCTGCCATATGAAACCAGTTCTTCTACGGTCAATCCTTTGGGGGCTTTAGGGCTTTGAGGCAATACTGCCATAATTTTTGCCAGTTCTTTTGATTTCTGGTTGTTTAAATCCTTTCCATCAATATATATGGAGCCGCTTTGAGGCTTTAATATCCTTGCAATGGTTTTTAATATGGTAGATTTGCCACACCCGTTTGCCCCTATTATCGTCGTTATCTTTCCTTTGGGTATGTTTAAATCCAGACCTTCGACTATATTAAGTTTCCCATAAGAGATATTCAGATTATTTGTTTGTATGCAATTCATAACTTCATTCCCTCTTTTATTCCGACAGCATTAAATATATGAAATATGGAACACCTATAACAGACACAACAATGCCTACCGGCAGTTCAATAGGAGCCAAAAGATTCCTTGAAAAAGTGTCTGATATCAACAAAATCAGTGTCCCGATTAACGATGCAACGGGAATCAGTCTTTTGTGCTTTGGTCCAACCAGTTTTCTTGCTATATGAGGCGAAATAAGTCCCAAAAAAGAGATACTGCCTGCAACAGAAGTGGCAACCCCCGCTAAAATAACAGCATAAAATATCAGCTTTCTTTTTTCTTTTTCAACTTCCACACCAAGTCCCGTCGCAATTTCATCTCCCAGATTTAAGGCATCGATGTATCTTGATTTGTAAAACATCAGAAACATCAGCACAATGATAAATGGAGCAATGGCCAGTACATATTTCCAGTTGGTGCCCCATAAGCTCCCCTGTGTCCACTGCATTACGCGATTGAATTCCTGTGTGGAAAATCTCAACTGAAAGATAATCAGAATTGAAATAAACGCAATATTAATTCCTATCCCAACAAGAACTAATCTAGATGAATTGATCCCATTCTTCCAAGCCAAAAGATACATCAAAGTTCCCCCGAACAACGCTCCGCACAGAGCAACAAGAGGCATTGTGAAAATGGTTAAATCGCTTACTCCATTGTATACATTTCCATTCATTAAATAGATGAATACGACAACGAATAAAGCTGCTCCGGAATTGATACCAAGAATACCGGGATCCGCCAAGTCGTTCTTTGTAACGCCTTGAAGCAAGGTTCCCGCTGTTGATAAAGCCGTTCCGACAAGTAGCGCAATTATGATTCTCGGAAGCCTTATATTGAAAATAGCCATTTGATGGCTTTTCTTGCCTTCTCCTATTAGTGTTTTTATAACATCCCCAAATCCGATAGATAATGAACCGATATTTAAACTAATTATAAAAGTAGCAACTATCAGCAAAAATAATATTATAGTCACAGTTAAAAATCTATTATTTTTCATCAGTTATCCCCTTTTCTCACAAAATATATAAATACGGGGACGCCAATCAAAGCCGTTAAAGAACCAATTGGTGTCTCATATGGTGCATTGATCATTCTTGCAAAAATGTCACTGTAAACAAGCAGCACAGCACCCAAAACCAAGGACCCCGGAATGATATATTTATAATCACAACCAACAATTTTTTTTACAATTTGAGGGATGATTAGCCCCACAAATACAATATTTCCCGCTACCGAGACAGACGCACCGGTTAATAAAATAATTATCAAAATACACACAAACCGCACTTTATTTGTATTTTCTCCAAGCCCTATCGCAACGTCTTCTCCCAAACTTAATATCGTAATTTTCGGAGACATTATAATTGCCAAAAGAACCCCTATACTGCCAACTATGAATAGCAAAATTGTTCCTTGCCATTTAGCTCCTGTAAGTCCGCCCGAAATCCAAAAACTTAACTCTTGCGCCATGTTTAAGTACATAGACATCCCCAGAGCCAATGATATAAGCAAGGTTCCTATCGCTGTTCCCGCTAATGCCAGCTTTACAGGGTTGACTTTTCCGCCTCTTCTTGAGCTCATATAATAAACAAGCAGTCCGCTAATCGCGGCGCCAAAAAAAGAAAAAATCATTAATGCAAAGCTACCTAACGCCAATTTGGGAATAAGCCTTTGCAGAGCAAAAGCAATAGCAATGGTAAAAGTTGCTCCTTGCGTAACCCCCATAACGGACGGTTCCGCTATCGGATTTCTTGTTATTCCCTGCATCATAGCTCCCGATACAGCTAAAAACCCTCCCACCAGTGCGGCAGAAAGTGCTCTTGGAATCCTTACATCTTTTATAATTTTTACATTGATATCGTTTTCGTTGCTGAAAAAGCTTTTTATTATAGTGGAAAAATCAATATTTTTTGCTCCTAGCGAAATGGATAAAGCTACTCCGAAAAACAAAAGAACACACCCGATTATGATTAATATAAGTGTGTTCATTTTTCTTGTTCTGACCATGTGTTTCCTCCTGGAATCAACTTAAACAACAGTTAAAAAGGTGGCAGCCACCACCTTTTTGTTATTTTATCAGTTCATTTTTAATAGATTCTAGTAACAGTTCTTTTCCTATTGGATTATAAACTTGGGTAAAATATGGAATTGCACTTAGAATTGTAGCGTTTCCGTTTTTTACTGCTCTTATATTTTTCCAAACCGAGCTTTTTTCTAAGTCTTTTTTATCTGCTTCTGTTGCAATCACTATCACATAGTCAGAATCAATTTTAGTTAGACCTTCCATTGTTACCGTTGGTAATGTGATTCCATCTTGCTTTGGCATTTTGTCTGGTCTTTTTAATTTCATATCATCATTTATAATTGATCCTAGTGCTGAGTCACTAAATACCATGAAAGAACCCGAAACTGATAACACAGGCAAATAACTCTTGTCACCGTTTTTTTCTAAAACAATTTTTCCAAATTCCTGTGCTTTTTTGTCATAGTCAGACAACCATTCGGTTGCAACGTTTTCTTTATCGAACAGTTTCGAAACGTCCTTAAACTTTCCACGCCAATCGTTTGCGTAATCTTTAATCATAATCGTCGGAGCAATCTCTTTTAACTGGTCATATATTTTTTCCTGTCTCTGACTCATTAAAATCAAATCCGGATCGCAAGCCAAGATTTTTTCCATATCCATTGTTTCCATCATTGAATGCCCTACGACTTTTGCGCTTCCCAGTTTGTCTTGTATGTAACTTGGAACCTTATCTGTCTGATAGGAGTCGATGTTTGCTGTTCCCACCGGAGTAATCCCTAAAAGAATCAGCTCTTCGCTGCTTCCTGAAATATCCACAATTTTTGTTGGGCTGGCTGGAACTTCAACGTCACCTTTCAGTGTGCTGACCACTCTGGATGTCGGAAGCTGGCTGCTGTTTGATTCTTTTGTTGCATTTCCTGTGCACGCTGTAAGAGATGCCGCTATGGATAATGACAACGCTATTAATGCCAATGATTTTTTCATTTATAATCCTCCTGAAATTTTATTATAATAATAGTACCAAATAAATCGGATAAAATTCTCCTCCTTGGTAATAAGATATTAATAAAAAGATTTTTAACAGGTTAGCAATTGCTAACTAGTTTATTTTATAAGAGAGTTAGCTATAACTAACTCTCTTATAAAATAAACTATCATATTAAGCTCTATTTGTCAAGAAGGAAAATAATTTATATCTTTTATTTAAAAGTACATGTGCTATAATTTAATTACAGTAAAATAATAATCAATTTGAGGAGATTATGCAAAATGGCAATTGAAAAAGTAAGAGAATATTTAAAACGGTGGGGCAAAGACAAAGATATACAAGAATTTGATGTATCAAGTGCAACGGTTGAACTGGCGGCACAAGCACTGAATTGCGAACCGAAGCGTATTGCAAAAACATTATCATTTAAAGCAGAAGATGGTTGTATATTAATTGTTGCCGCTGGTGATACGAAAATCGATAACGCAAAGTTTAAAGCGTTGTTTAAAACAAAAGCTAAAATGCTTACGCCGGACGAAGTAATCGAATTTGTGGGTCATGCAATCGGAGGGGTATGCCCTTTTGGTGTAAACCAAGACGTCAAAGTGTTCTTGGATATCTCTTTAAAGCGATTTACCACTGTCTTCCCTGCTTGTGGCAGCAGCAATAGTGCAATCGAATTAACAACAAGTGAGTTAGAAGAATACTCCAAGAGTTTACAGTGGGTCGATGTATGCAAAGGATGGCAGGAAGATAATTAGGGAAATCTTAACTTGATAAAAAACAGCACACCCCCCATTGCTTGTTAATCCAAGCAATGGGGGGTGTGCTTATCCTATCCTAAACAATGCCGTACGAATATATCAATAACCGAACAGATACCCCCATGATGTTTTATCACCCGAGGTGTATCTTGCGATAATCGGCAGGAGACATTTTTTCGTGATACTTAAAAAACTTGGTAAATAAATTGCTGTCATCATATCCTAAATAATCAGAGATTTCGCTAATAGAATAATTGGAAGTTATTAATAAGCTTTTCGCAAGCTTCAACTTTTGATTGTTAATATAATTTTTTAAAGATGTTCCATAATACTCTTTAATTACTTTGCACAAATAATCTTTATTATAATTTAAAGCTGTCGCAACCGATTCAACCGTTAATGGCTCAGTAATGTTTGCTTCTATGTAATTGGAGATTTTTGACACAATAAGATGGCTCGGCGAGCTTCTTTTGTTGTCTTTATTTACTTCATGAAGCAATGACAGTAAAAGAGAATCCTTTGTGAAATCACGGGTCGCTTCTTGCTGAGAAGCACTTATTAGTTCTTCCAAAATAATTGTAAATTTCGCTGTTTGTATTAAGTTGATTTGTTGCAAAGTAACTTCAAAGTTTTCGGCGTTATCCGTTGCAAAGTCAACCCAATAAAAAGAAGTATTGGGATCGCTTTGTTTAATCCCCATAATGGTTTTATATGGAGGGACGATAAGCAAGTTATTTTTTGAAAGCGTAATAACACTATGATCTATTTTAAGATATAGTGTACCTTGAGCAACATAAATTAATTCATATTTTTCAAGAAATCTTTTCTTATGCATCCAGTTTTTAGGAGCATGAATCATCCCGCAGTCGATGAACGAAAGATAAAATGAATTCTGTTGCTTGTTATATTTGTGCGGATTCGGAACGTTATTAACAATCATATCGTATATTCTCATATAATTAGTATTTTCTCACTTGTATTTCCAACAAACAAGAATTATTATAATTATATTAATACATTCTTTATTTGTCAATAATACTATGTAAAATGCATAAAATTATGCAAAATTTAGTATTGTCCGAAATTAAAGGTGTTTTATTACAAAAGAACGTATTATTTCATATTATGGAGGCTAAAATGAAACTGTTTGTAGACAAAAAATATCTAATTCTTCCCCTTGGATTTCACTCAACACAAAAGAAACTTAAGTTTTTTTTAGAGAGTGAGCTTGCGTTTGATGTAGATGCAACGATTGACGCAATCGAACCCGACTATTTCGAATATCTTAACATGGAATATTTTGATGGAAAAGAAATCGAAATCAAATGTGATCCTGACATATCAATCAATTTGGAAATGACAAACGAACTGCCAAATAAAGGCGTGTATTGTGAAAAATACCGACCACAAATTCATTTTTCAGCACAAAGAGGATGGATTAATGATCCTAATGGGCTAGTCCACTATAAAGGCTGCTATCACATGTTCTTTCAATACAATCCGGCAGGACATAGGTGGGGAAACATGCATTGGGGGCATGCTGTCAGCAACGACTTGTTACATTGGGAAGAAAAAGATTGCGCTCTTTATCCCGATGAACTTGGTACAATGTTTTCAGGGTGTGGCATTGTGGATAAAAACAATGTTACGGGATTAAAAGAGAATGACAATGATGTTGTTTTGCTTTATTATACCGCAGCCGGAGGAAACTCTTTGCTTTCCGAAGGGAAAAAGTTTACCCAGTGCTTGGCTTTCAGCACAGATGGCGGTGTCACCTTTAAAAAATACGACAATAACCCAATTGTTTCTCACATTGAAGCAGAAAATCGGGATCCAAAAGTTATATACAGTGAAGAATTGCAAGAATATGTTATGACATTGTTTTTAAATGAGAATCGATATGCCATTTTAACCTCAAAGGACTTGTTGAAATGGAAAACGATTCAGGAGTTGGCTTTGGAAGGGGACGCAGAATGCCCGGATTTTTATCCATTGCCGCTTAATGGAGACAAAAATAATATAAAATGGGTTTTATCTGGTGCATCGGATCGTTATTTGGTGGGTGAGATTAATAACAATGCTTTCCATCCGATTCAGCCGGCCAAGCGATTACATTACGGCAGGAACAGCTATGCATCCCAAACCTTTTCTGACATTGACGAGAAGGACGGACGTAGGATAAGAATTGCGTGGAATACAATGGAAGTTCCTGATACTTATTTTAACGATTCCATGTGCTTCCCTACTGAAATGAGTTTAAAATCTATTAATGGAGAGCCAAACCTTTGCACCTGGCCTATAGATGAAATTAAAAAATTATACGAAAACACCGTCACCTATGAAAATAAAGAGATTTCCGGCAACAGTTCTTTTATGGCTAAATTAGACGGGAAAGCGCTTGACATGGAACTTGATTTTATAACAGACGATAAAAGCGAGTTTTCTATCAATCTTTTTGGGATGGAAATCACTTGTAAGGTAAGCGAGAATCTTTTACAAATGTGTAATCACACAATGCCACTTTGCCGATACAATGGCAAAATCAAGTTAAGACTATTAGTCGATACCCTTGGAGCAGAACTCTTCACAGATGAGGGAGAGGCACACATGTGCATAGGTTTTCTTTGTGATTATAATCTAAATAACTTAACTATAAATCCTCAAAACGGAAACATAAAACTTCTTTGGAAAGAGAAAATCTAATAATGAATTTTGCAAATATAAAAGTATTATCTTTTGGAGAAATTCTTTGGGATAAGTTCCGCGAAAATCAGGAAATCGGAGGAGCTCCTTTAAATTTCAGTGCACACTTAGCGAAACTTGGAGCCGAAGTACACATTGTGTCCTCTGTTGGAAGAGATGTGCTCGGCAATGAAACATTGAATATTATTAAGTCCCTGAATATAAGTTGCGACTTGGTTTCAACGAATTCATTTCCAACAGGAGTCTGCCTGGTTTCTATGGATGAGAACGGGCATCCGTCTTACCAATTAGTAGAAAACATGGCATACGATAATATTGTGCTGGAACAGCATCAGCTTTCAAAAATACAAGCTGGTTTTGATGTGTTTTATTTCGGAACCCTTGCACAGAGAAGCCCTGTTTCAACAACCTCTTTAAAGCAAATTCTTTCGGAATTTGACTTTAAAGAAGTTTTTTGTGACTTAAACATCAGACAATCATATTATAACCGCAAAACAATAAAAAATTGTTTGCATAATTGCACAATATTAAAGATAAGCCGAGAAGAATATCATGTATTTGAAGAACTTAACATCAGTCCTTTCAGGCGGCATGATTTTGCAGATGATATTGAATTCTCCAGCAAACTATGCCAACATTTATCACAGAAATATAACATCAAAATAATCATTGTGACGATGGACAAAAACGGTTCCATTGTCTATAGCTCTAACACAAAAGAATTGCTGATATCTGAAAAACCGAAAAACAAAGCAATATCAACAGTTGGAGCGGGAGACAGTTTCTGTGCGTGTTTTATTTATAACTATATGAATGGAACACCACTTCAAGAATGTATTGACAGATCAGTTAAACTGAGTGATTACGTTGTAACGCAGTTGGGTGCAATACCGAATTATCCCAAAAAACTGCTGGACTTTATAATGTGATTTGCAAATCCAATTTAAATATAAATACGAGTAAACAAAGGAGTGTAGTAACAGTGAAAAAACAGAGTTTATTTCGGCGAAATAAAAGTTTCAAACGTGTTATGTCAACCTCAGCAGCAATTTTACTAAGCATGTCAATGGTTTTGCCAAACGCAGTGTATGCTTTTACAAGCAGCTCATATCATACCATGGGCACACTTGTGTCTGATCTCACGAACTGGACGAGTGTTGGCGGAACCATTACTGAAACCGCGAATGGCTATGAATTGTCAAACAACGAGAACAGTTTTGCTATTTCAGACCAAAGAGCATCTTCTTTCAGCTTAGAGTCAGACATTACGATTTTGGAGGGCGACAGAGCAACTCTTGCCTATGGTATGAGCAACAGCAAAGCTCCCGGACAAATCTGGCGCGGAATTGAAGTAATGAAAACTTCAGCAACGGAAGGTCAGGTAAAAGCTTTTATTGCTGACGGACCGGAAACAGTAGCTAAAGTTAATTTGACCGGTATGGATTGGTCAAAACCCGTTAAACTCAAAGCTGAAATGGATGATAATAAAGGCTTAAAGGTATATGTTAACGGACAATTGATGGGGACCGGTTCTGACCCGACTTTCCTAAGTGGATATGTGGGAATTCTTACATTTAAATCAAAAGCATTGTTTAATAACATAAAATATACAGGCAAGATGCTTGTTGGCAATGCTGTTTCTGACATTACAAACTGGACGAGTGTCGGCGGAACGTTCACAAACACAGCGGATGGTTACGTGATGACGCTGAACAATCGGGGCGATAATTTTGCCGTTTCTGATAAAAACACATCATCTTTCACTTTTGAAACGGACATAAAAATTCTAGACGGCGAAGGCCAGCGTGCATCACTCATCTATGGTGTTAACAGCTGGTCAAACTTAGGCCCATGGCGTGGAGTTGAAGTGATGAAGACTTCCGAAACCACAGTACAAGTAAAAGCATTCAATACGGCTGGTTCCGATGTTATTCCTGCATTGCCAATAACAAACATAGACTGGACAAAACCGGTCAAGTGTAAAATTACTATGGATGACAGTAAGAAATTAATTGTCTATATAAATCAAAACAAAGTTGCCGAAGGACAGGATTCTTCCTATAGCGGTGGATACGTAGGATTTGTTACATGGAAGACTCAAGCACTTTTTAATAACATCAAATTTATCACAAACACTGTAAATTCTAGTTTTCATACGACACTAAAAGATTTTGCAGGACTTAACGGAACATGGCTCCCAAACAATGATGGGATATATTCGAGTGGAAGCGGTGATAATTTTGCATTGAGCAGTTCCACAGGAACTGATTTTACTTATGAAGCCAATGTGAAATTTGGACAGCAAAAAGGTGCGGCATCTCTCATTTTTCTTTCTTCCGATAACCCAGGTCAAAATTCGTATTGTGTAAATATTGATTTGAACCAAAAAAATGCAAGACTCTTTAAATTCGGAGGGTCATCGCTTGGTGAATTTATTCTGCCAACCAGTATGCAAAACAAAACAGACTATAAGATGAGAGTCGAAGTGATAGGCAAATACATTAATTACTACATAGATGGCGTATTGGCAGTGTCTTATGTGGACAAAAACAAAACCTCTTCAACATCCGGTCGTTTTGGGTTATTAACCTTTGATACGACCGTAACATATCAAAATGTTTATCACACAATTATTACGGATGCAAACAAGCCAACGCTTACAAACTTAGAAGTGAAAGATTTAAGCTTTAAAACAGGATTTGACCCAAATCAATTTGCTTATGATGTGACGGTGCCAAAAGGTACGGCATCGATAGCGGTAAAAAATACCGCCGCTGAACAGACAACTGCCACTGTAACTGCTGCCAACAGCGATGGTTCATCAATAGATGTTTCAGCTAGCAATGGGTATGTAAATGTTCCGCTTGTACAAGATAACGCAAATATTATTGTTACGGTGAAAAAATCAGACATTACACTCTCTTATGTGATTAGAGTACAAAGAGAAAAAGATTTGTCACAAATGTATAACGAAAAATACAGACCTCAGCTTCACTTCAGCCCGCAAAAGAACTTTATAAATGACCCTAACGGTCTTGTTTATGACCCAAGCAACAAGACTTATCACATGTTCTATCAATACAACCCAAGAGGAATGAATATCGGGAACCAAGTATGGGGACATGCGGAAAGTACTGACCTTGTCAACTGGAGACAAATTGATGAAATCGCCATCGATCAAGATGATGGATTGGGGGCAATCTTTTCCGGAAGTGCTGTTGTGGACGAAAATAACACATCAGGACTTTTTACAGACAATAAACCGGGAGAGTCAAAACTTGTTGCCATCTTTACTCATGATGGCGGAGACACCACTTTAGGATATGAAAAGCAAAGTATTGCTTATTCTAAGGATCATGGCCACACATGGACTAAACCATCATTAAGTAAAGAAGGATTTAAAAACCCCGTAATATCCAATGAAAACAACAAATGGGGAAGAGATTTCAGGGATCCAAAAGTATTTTGGTACGATGGCCAGTGGATGATGGTGATTGCAGGAGGTCATGCAAGAGTTTTTGCTTCACCAAATCTTAGAGATTGGACAGAAGTATGTGACATGGGATTCGATTCTGAATGTCCGGGCTTTTATCCATTGCCTGTAGATGGCAATACAAATAATACAAAATGGGTTTACAATGCATCAGGCAGATGGTATGTAATCGGAGATTTCAAAAAGGATGCAATTGTTAACGGTGTACAAAGATACAAATTTGTCGGCGAAACAGAAAGAATAGCTTACAACGGTGGACCAAATGTTTATGCAACTCAAAGCTATTTTAACGACGGTTCCAATCAAAACAGAGTGCTTTCGGTAAGCTGGATGCAAGATAACACAGCGTCTGCTCTCAGTTCGGAAGGTAAAGTTTGGAACGGAGCGATGACCCTTCCTTATGTTACAGAAATAAAAACAATTAACGGAAAGATGCGTCTGACAAGTTATCCTCTTGAAGAGATTAATAAACAGCGTTCATCAGCACCGATATATTCGGCAACCAATAAAGCGGTCAATCAATCCACTCCAAATATTTTGTCGGGTGTTTCCGGTCAGAAATATGATATACAAGCCACATTTACCATAGGAAATGCTACTGAATTTGGCTTTAAGCTTAGAAAAGGCATCGGTCAGGAAACAACTGTTAAATATAACAAAGAGACTAAAAAGTTTATTCTTGACTGCAACAAATCGGGAAAAGTTTTAAATGGCGCTTACAGCATGGATATGTCCCCTGCTCAAGACGGAAAAGTTACAATGAGAATCGTTGTGGATACTTCAATGATTGAAACTTTCGGAAATGGCGGAGAAGCTGCTAATAGTTATCTGTTCTTCCCAGATCCAACAAGCATAGGAATGGAGTTTTTCACAAATGGCAGTGTGACTGTTGATTCAATGAATATTTATGGCATGAAGTCGATTTGGCATGACGATTCGGCAAGCGGAACGCAAGCAACAAACATATACTTCTCCGCAAGTGACTCGAATGTTGATATTGGCAAAGAAATTACCATATATTCAAATGTAGCTCCGACAACTGCAGCGAATAAAAAAGTTAAATGGAATGTTACAGATAAAACTGTATTCTCTGTAGTTAGCGAAACAGATTCGTCAATCACACTAAAAGCCTTAAAAGAAGGCAATTGTACGGTGACAGCAACCATCGATGGAGGAGTTTTACAAAACAACGTCACAATGCATGCTGTTACTGTAACTTTCAACACAAATCTCAAAGACTGGTACGGATCTAAAGGTGTGTGGGAGGTCAAAACCGGCGGATTGTCCACAGAGGGAACCAATGGAGATGCTTTTGCTTTTTCAAAGAACACAGCAAAGGTATTTGTATATGAGGGTGACGCAACCCCTAAATCCGGAATAGGATGCCCGGGACTTGTGTTTGGTGTTACCAATCCTGAAAACCCATCATCAGGGACATGGTATGGGGCGAATGTTGATACAAACGGAAGTGGTGAAGTAACCGCTAAGCTATTTGAAAATACAAATGCAAGCGAAGTGTGGAAAGTTACTAAAGCTGTTTCTAGAACGGATGGCAAATATCATCTAAAAGTCGAAATGAGTTTAGATGGCACCGTTAAATATTGGGTTAACAATGTGCTTATCGGTGAAAAAAACATTGCCGATTTTAAAGAAGGCACACTGGGACTTGTATCTTATAACAGCGGTGTAACGTTTGACAACGTATATTTTAACGAAATTAAAGCGATTAGCGGTGTTTCTTTAAACAAAAGCAAGCTAGAATTAGCCATAGGAGCGAATGAAAGTTTAATAGCAATCGTTTCTCCAAGCGATGCTGAAAATAAAAAAGTTACATGGAAATCAAGCAGCCCAGCTGTTGCAACAGTTGATCAAAGCGGAAAAATAAAAGCAATAAAAGAAGGTACAGCAACAATAACGGTAACAACATTAGATGGAAATAAGACAGCAAGCTGTGTGGTTACAGTTAAGAAAGCCCCGTATACCGGATGGAAACAAACGGGAAGCAAAAAGTACTATTACGTCAATGATATCATGCAGAAAAACTGGCAGAAGATAAGCAACAAATGGTACTACTTCGCAAGCAGTGGCGTAATGCAGACAGGCTGGCAGAAGATAATCAACAAATGGTACTACTTCACAAGCGGTGGTGCAATGCAAACAAGCTGGCAGAGAATAAGCAACAAATGGTACTACTTTACAAGCGATGGTGCAATGCAGACTGGCTGGCAGAGAATAAGCAACAAATGGTACTACTTCACAAGCGGTGGTGCAATGCAAACAAGCTGGCAGAAGATAAGTGGCAAATGGTACTTCTTCACAAGCGGCGGTGCAATGCAAACGGGTTGGCAAAAGATAAGCGGTAAATGGTACTACTTTGAAAGCAGCGGTAAGATGCTTGCCAATACATCCAAGAAAATAGGCAAAAAAACCTATAAATTTAATCAGAGCGGTATTTGTATTAACCCGTAAAAATCTGACATAACATGGTTGTATAATCTATTAGAAATTTTGTAAATTTAACAACAGTTGAAAAAAACAGCCCTGGGGAACAAGTAACTTGTTTTTCCATGGCTGTTTTTTATGAGTATTATAAAGAAGTCCTTCTACTATTAATCCAATGTAATATCTTTCCTTAAAAGATAGTCCGTTTGTTCTTCGTCGCCCACAAAGAAAGAATGCTCCCCTATTTTACAAAAACCATTGTTATTATAAAAACGAATCGCCTTTTCATTGAATTCCCAAACCCCTAGCCACAAATATGATTTTTCTCGGATAGTCGTGACCTCGACCGCCTTATCTATCATATATCTGCCTAGCCCTTTCCCCTGATATCCTCTTAGGACATATATCCTTTCTATCTCTATCGAATCAGGGTCATGAATATCCGTTTGTGCTTTATGTTCATTAAGTTTCAAATATCCAGCCAAGTAGCCTCCCATGAAAATAAAATAAAAAGATGATTCACTATTTAATATTTCGCTTTGTAATTTATCATGATTATAAGTATTTTCAAGATACGCATTCACACTATCCTCAGAATTCAGATGCGCATATGTATCTCTGAAGGTCTTGCAAGAAATTTCCTTAAGTGTGTCTAAATCATCCAAAGTACATTTTTCAATC
>JARBTU010000081.1 GCA_029240015.1 Oscillospiraceae bacterium
CTGACCTGTTGCGAAACTGCGTCCCAATTAGCACTTAATTTGTCTCCCTCGTCTGATTTTGAAGAAGTAAAGAAAGAAATCAGCAAAACAAATGACACATTGAGTCTTACGATTCGGTTCGGAACGCCTTCGTTTTTTAATATGAAAAATCCGGCAAACGATATCAAACGTTGCTGTGCAGGAGGAGTTCTTAACACACGGGAACTTTTAAACATTGCACTTATTTTAAGGCAGATGCGTATCCTTTCGGAATGGTATCAGCAATGTGAGAATATACCTAATTCATTGGAAGAGAACTTCTCGCTTTTAGAGACAAACCGTGCTTTGGAGAAAAAAATTTCCTCGGCAATTATTGCTGAAGATGAGATTGACGACAATGCAAGTGCTGAACTTTCTCAAATCAGGAGAAAGATTAAAAATATTGGAATGAAAGCGAGGGAACATCTTGAAAAAATGATTCGTTCATCCACGTATCAGAAGTTTTTGCAGGAACAAATTATTACGATGCGTGATGGAAGATTCGTTGTTCCCGTGAAAGCGGAACACAAAAATGATATCAGTGGTATGGTTCACGATACTTCGTCCAGCGGCGCCACCTTTTTTATTGAACCTGCGTCGGTTGTGGAAGCAAACAACGAAATTCGCGTTTTGGAGATCAAAGAAAAAGCAGAGATTGAAAGAATACTGGCGGAGCTCTCTGCTGAATGTGCGGGCTCGGCGGATATTATTACCTATGGATTTGAACAGACTATTGAACTGAACTTATATTTTGCCAAAGCCAACCTTGCCGCAAGGATGAAAGCCACTATGCCGAAAATTTGTGATAACGGGAAGATTTTTCTTAAAAAGGCAAGGCACCCGCTCATTGATTCGGACAAAGTAGTTCCCATTAATATTGAACTTGGCGACCATTACTCCAGCCTTGTGATAACGGGTCCGAATACAGGCGGAAAAACGGTTACGTTAAAGACGCTTGGTCTGTTGACATTAATGACCATGTGCGGTCTTTTGATTCCTGTTGCAGATGACAGCTTGATTTCTATTTTTGACAAAATCTTAGTGGATATAGGCGATGAACAAAGCATTGAGCAAAGTTTGTCCACTTTTTCGGCGCACATGACCAACATTATATCCATCATAGAAAATGCCGATTGCTTTTCACTGGTACTGGTGGATGAATTGGGTTCGGGAACAGACCCTGTGGAAGGGGCCGCGCTGGCAATTTCTATCTTAGAAAAATTGAGGGGAAAAGGCTGTAAAGTTGCGGCAACGACCCATTATGCGGAGCTAAAAGTTTACGCTTTGCAAACTGAAAAAGTTGAGAATGCGTGTTGTGAATTTGATGTCGAAACATTACGCCCGACCTATCGCTTGTTGATAGGGGTACCGGGGCGTTCCAACGCTTTTGCGATTTCCAAAAAGCTAGGGTTGGAAGAAGATATCCTTCAAATGGCAAACAAGCTGGTATCAACCGAGAACAAGCGGTTTGAAGATGTTGTTGACAGCCTTGAAAAAGCTCGGCAGGGTTATGAGCAAAAACTTAGCGAAACAGAATTTTTAAATCGAACAGTGTCACAACAAAAGCAAGAGCTTGAAAGATTAAAATCAGAACTTGAAAAGCAAAAAGAAATTGAAATCGAAAAAGCCCGTCAAAAAGCGCAGCGATTGGTGGATAGTGTAAGCCTAGAATCCCAAAAGCTGATTGACGAGCTTGAAAATATCAGAAAAGAAAAAGATAAAGCAGATTTTTCCCAAATGGCATTGCGCGCAAAATCACAGCTCAAAAACCGCGTCGGAAAGCTTTATGATCAAGCCAATCCGGTAAAAGAGCGAAAAGATAATGAATATGTTCTTCCAAGACCACTTAAAATCGGGGATACGGTTTTAATCTTTGATATTGACAAAAAAGGGACTGTTCTGTCTTTGCCTGACAAGTCGGAAAATGTAATGGTTCAGGCGGGGATTATGAAAATAAGGGTTTCGATGAAAAATCTAAGACTGATTGAAGACCACGGTAACTATCAAGTTTCAGGGAAAACGACAAGGAGCATCCAAAGCAAAAGCGAACGGGTAGTCAAAACCGAAATTGACTTAAGAGGGCAGATGGTCGATGAAGCTTTGATGAATCTGGATATGTTTATTGATAATGCGGTGCTGTCCGGCGTCACACATATCAACATCATCCACGGAAAAGGAACTGGTGCATTAAGAGCGGGCATTCAGCAGCCTTTGAAAAAGCACAAAAGTATACGATCTTACCGATTGGGTGTGTTCGGTGAAGGTGAAAACGGCGTTACAATTGCAGAACTGAAATAGCTTCATTTTAGGTTTGGTATCGGCTTATCATACGCATTGGTTTTGTCTAACAGTTCTTGATCTTCGGATATGATTTGGGTGTAGTATTCAGGTACTACGCCCACTATTATTGTTTCTGCAATAATGAAATTGGACGGAACAGTGACTGTTGTTGTATAGCCCGGAATGACGGCGGAAATGGTCACTTGTATGTTCATAATAATTTGATGAAGAGTTTGGTTTATTCCTGTGCTTTCAAATTTGCTGATAAGCTGAGTTTTCACGCTTCCGCTTGGAATGAGCCTGAATTCAATTCCCGGGCCATGCCCTGAGAGCACCTGTGTTCCCAAAAGAGTACCGAGAGGGACTTTCATTTCTACTCTTGTGATTTTCGACATGTTTTCCAGAATTGAACTGGTGATATTGGATTTTAAGTGATTGATATTAATAATATTTGTTTCTATGGAGGACACTGTTCCATCCTCATTTTTAGAGACAGCGACCAAATCTTTGTATGTAAATCCAATGTTGTTGATCGTGTTGTAAAAAGAATCGTTGATTGCTTTGGTCGCAATGACCTGCGCCCTATATCCTGCGATTGTTTTGATAGTCGGGCGGAACATGCGGTCTGTCGTAAAAACAATAAGCAATAAAACAAGAAAAACACAGAGCATTTTTATAAAAGCAAACTTTAGTTTTCTTTTTTTCAATCGATCCATTAAAAAGCCTCCTGTATGCACTTGTTTTATGTCTACATAGCATTATATGAAAAAAGCTCGAAAAAAGTGATATTTTTAAAAAAGTTATATTTCATGCTCATCCTTAAATCGCTAAAATATATTGTTAAAGGAGAGAAAATTGTGGTATAATAAAAAAATATAGATTCATTTTAAAATATAAAAAGTGTGGTTAATATATTACCTTTTTGGGAGCAGCATTTATGGAAATTGAGATTGCAAAAAAAAGAGCGCTTGAATTAAAAGAAGCGATTGATTATCATAACAACAGATATTATGCTCTGGACGACCCGCAGATTAGTGATTATGAATATGATATGCTTTTACAAGAATTAAAACAGATTGAACAGGAGTATCCTGATCTCATAACGAGTGATAGCCCTACCGTTCGTGTGGGAGGAGAAGCACTGAACCTTTTTGAAAAAGTTAAACATCTCGTGCAGATGGGAAGCCTGCAGGATGTTTTTGACCAAAAGGAACTCTATGCTTTTGATACAAGGGTGAGAAATCAGGTTTCAAATCCCGTTTATGTTGTCGAGCCTAAGATTGACGGGTTGTCGGTTTCGCTTGAATATCAGAATGGATTATTTGTAAGAGGATCAACGCGCGGAGATGGATTTGTAGGGGAAGATGTAACGAATAATTTAAAAACAATCGGTTCAATTCCCCTTAAATTAAAGCAAAATATAGAGTTTCTTGAAGTAAGAGGTGAGGTGTTTATGCCTCATCATGTTTTTTTGGAACTGGTAAAACAGCAGGAAATTAACGAGGAAACGCCCTTTAAAAATCCAAGAAATGCTGCTGCCGGTTCTTTAAGGCAGAAAGACCCTAAAATTGCAGCAAAGAGAAAATTGGATATCTATGTATTCAATATTCAGCAAGTCGTTGGAAAAGACATCAAAACCCATAAAGAATCACTCGATTTTCTGACCGAACTGGGCTTTAAAACATCGCCGTCGTATAATACTTTCGAAACAATGGAAGATGCTATAAAAGAAATTGAAAAAATAGGGGAAAACAGAGGAAAGTATACATTCGATATAGATGGTGCCGTGATAAAGGTGAATGATTTTTCTCAAAGGGAGCTTTTAGGCTCCACTTCTAAATTTCCCAAATGGGCGGTTGCTTTTAAGTATCCTCCCGAAGAAAAAGAAACAACATTGTTAGATATCCGAATTAATGTAGGGAGAACAGGTGCATTAACTCCTACAGCTATTTTCGAACCGATAACTCTTGCAGGAACAACCGTCAGCCGCGCTGTTTTGCATAACCAAAGTTTTATTGAAGAAAAGCAGATTGCAATTGGAGATACCATTATCGTCAGAAAAGCGGGAGACATCATACCGGAAGTCGTTTCAGTCAAAGCGCATAACAGGAATTCGACTGTATATCAAATTCCTCAAAACTGCCCCGTTTGCGGTGTGGAATGTTCAAAAATAGACGATGAGGCCGCAATTCGTTGTACCAACCCGGAATGTCCTGCAACACTACTTCGGAATATTATTCACTTTGCTTCAAGAAATGCGATGAATATTGACGGATTAGGCGTTGCCATCGTGGAGCTTCTGGTTGACCAAAAGCTTATCGAATCAAGTGCGGATTTGTATTCTTTAAAAGCAGAAGACGTTGAAAAACTTGAACGCATGGGTGAAAAGAGTGCAAAAAATTTGATTGAGGCCATGGAGAAATCCAAAAGCAATGATCTATCAAAATTTATTTTTGGATTAGGCATCAGAAACATTGGTCAAAAAGCGGCGGAACTATTGTGTGACAGTTTTCCTTCTATAGACTTAATTATGTCGGCAACACAAGAAGAAATTACACAGATTGATGGTTTTGGAGATACGATGGCACAAAGCGTTGTGGAATTTTTTAAATTGCCGCAAACACAACATCTGATTGAGAAATTTAAAAATGCAGGGCTGAATCTTACTCGAGAGCAAAAACAAAAAAGAACGACGTTCTTAGATCTTACCTTTGTTTTGACAGGAACTTTGCCAACCTATACAAGAGATCAGGCAAAAGAAATTATCGAAGAATTGGGCGGCAAAGTGAGTGGTTCTGTGTCTAAAAAGACCAGTTATGTTTTAGCGGGAGAGGACGCAGGAAGCAAACTTACCAAAGCAGAATCTTTAGGTATCCCTGTGATTGACGAGCAGGAATTTTTAAAGATGGCTGAAGTTGAAAAAGAATGATAAAATATATAAAATAACAGCGGAGGAAAGCTTATGAAAATCGATATTAATCACATTGCTAAACTTTCAAGACTGAAGTTTAGCGACGACGAAGCGAAAAAGTTTGAAAACGAGATGCAGTCTATTTTGGATATGGTTGAAAATCTTCCCCCAATGGAGGACATAGGCGCGCTGATAGACCCAGAAAATCCAATGGAAATGCGAAAAGATGAAGCGGTGAATCTTTATAAACGTGATGAGCTTTTGGCGAACGCAAAACAGACCCAAGCGGGTTGTGTTGTGGTTCCGAAGGTTGTTGAATAAATTTTGCGGAGGATTAATAAATGGAATTATATAAAAAACCAGCTCATGAGCTTTCAAAAATGTTACGAAATAAAGAATGCTCTGCTACTGAAATAACAGAGTCTGTATTCGAACGGATTGGCTCTGAAGAAAATAAAGTGAATGCTTATATCACGTTAAATAAAGAACAGGCTCTACACAAAGCTACTGAGGTTGATCAAAATATTGCTGATGGAAAAGATTTGCCGAGATTAGCGGGAATTCCTGTTGCTGTCAAAGATAATATCTGTACTAAAGGAATCAGGACAAGCTGTGCATCGAAGATTCTTGAAGATTTCGTCCCTCCATATAACGCAACCGTTGTTGAAAAACTGAATAGTCAAGATATCATCATGCCAGGGAAGCTTAACATGGATGAGTTTGCAATGGGCTCTTCCACGGAGACAAGCTTCTTCAAAAAAACGTCCAATCCATTCGACACATCCTGTGTCCCGGGAGGATCTTCAGGCGGAAGTGCTGCAGCTGTAGCTGCTTGTGAGGCAACTTTAGCGCTAGGGTCGGACACGGGAGGCTCCATCAGACAGCCTGCTGCTTTTTGCGGAATCGTAGGGCTTAAACCTACATACGGGAGCGTTTCAAGATACGGGCTTGTTGCGTTCGCTTCATCACTCGATCAAATCGGACCAATGGCTAGAAATGTAAAAGATGCGGCCATGCTCTATTCGGCGATATGCGGGAAAGACAGTCTTGATGCAACAAGTGTTCGCAAAGACTATTCAAACTTTGAAGATAATCTTTGCAATAACCTAAAAGGGCTCAAAATAGGACTGCCTAAAGAATATTTCAGCGAAGGCATTGAGCCGGAAGTAAAAGCATCAGTGATGAATGCGGTTCAACTCTTGGAGCAAAATGGGGCAAAGATTCATCAAATCTCCTTGCCTAGTACAGATTACGCTTTAAGTGCATACTACATCATTGCAAGTGCGGAAGCTTCTTCTAATCTTGCGCGTTTTGATGGTGTAAAATATGGATACAGAACAAAAGAATACACTAATCTTATTGATATGTATGAGAAAACGAGAAGTGAAGGTTTTGGCGACGAAGTGAAACGCCGCATTATGCTTGGCACTTTTGTTTTGAGCTCAGGGTATTATGACGCTTATTATAAGAGAGCAAAATCGCTGCAAAAAAGAATCTCTTCTGAGTTTACAGAAGCTTTCTCGGGTTGTGATGTGATATTAACACCAACCACACCATATACGGCATTTAAGATTGGCCAAAACATTAATGATCCCCTCAAGATGTATGCTTGTGATATTTGCACAGTGACCGTGAATATTGCGGGGCTCCCTGCTATTAGTATCCCTTGCGGGAGCGACAGCAAAGGGCTTCCGATAGGAATGCAGCTTATCGGTCCTAAATTTTCCGAACAAGTGTTGCTCAATACAGCATACAGCTTTGAAAATATTGTAGATGGATTTAAAGTTCCATCTGACATCCGATAGAAAGGGGACTAATAAAATGAGTATGGAAAATTACGATATTGTCATTGGACTTGAAGTCCACGCGGAGCTTTCCACAAAATCCAAGATATACTGTAGCTGTAATAATCAGTTTGGGCTGGAAGTCAACACACAATGCTGTCCGATTTGTATGGGCATGCCGGGAACACTGCCGACTCTTAATGAAAAAGTAGTGGAATACGCAGTTAAAATGGGACATGCTTTGAACTGTAAAATCAACCCTGTTTG
>JARBTU010000082.1 GCA_029240015.1 Oscillospiraceae bacterium
TGCGCTCTGTGGAATAAAGGGAATATATGATGCGAAGGCGGCAAGAATAATAATGCTTTAATGACAGGAGGATGGTTTTATGGCTGAAATTTATTTGGCAGGCGGATGCTTTTGGGGAATTGAGAAATATATTGCATCTGTTCAAGGAGTGAAGTCTACCCAAGTAGGATATGCAAACGGTAAAACGCAGAACCCTACTTATGAAGAAGTTTGTTATAAAAATACCGGGCATGCGGAAGCGGTTCGTGTCGTGTACAATCCTGCAGCAGTGACACTTGATTTTTTGCTTGACTTATTTTATGAAGCAATAGATCCGACCTCGGTCAACAGGCAAGGAGGAGATAGGGGAGAGCAATATCGTACGGGAATCTATTATACCGATGAAAAAGATTTGCCATGTATTGAGCACTCTATCAAAAGACTTCAACAGCGTTATGATAAGCCGATTGCGATCGAAGTAAGACCGCTTCAAAACTTTAGCGAAGCAGAAGAATATCACCAGAAGTATCTCGATAAGAATCCGGGTGGGTACTGTCATATTGGTCGGGATAAATTTGAAAAAGCCGCTAAGGCAGTGGTAAACCCTTCGGACTTCCCACTTCCCGATAAGAATGAGTTAAGAGAAGAATTGACACAAACTCAATATGAAGTAACGCAAAAAAACGCTACGGAACCACCGTTTCGCAATGAGTATTGGGATTTTTATAAATCCGGAATTTATGTAGACATTACAACAGGAGAGCCGTTGTTTGCTTCTGATGATAAATTTGAATCGGGCTGCGGATGGCCGAGTTTTTCAAAGCCAATTGACCCAAATGTAGTAAGAGAGAAAACAGACAGCACGCATGGAATGTTGCGTACCGAAGTACGGAGCCGTGTGGGAGATGCACATTTAGGGCACGTATTTGAAGATGGACCGCGCGAATCAGGGGGGCTTAGATATTGTATCAACAGCGCTTCCTTGCGATTCGTTCCCAAAGAAGAAATGGAGAGAGAAGGATACGGATATTTGCTAAAATATATAAAGTAGCGAACAAAATGGATAAGGATTATTGGGTTTAAGTCTTGACTCGAAGCTTGTCTTTTGATATTATTGAATTGTAAAAAAGAATAATAGTAAAGTCTTATAGGGTTCCGCGGAGTCATTTTGATTTTGGTCTGGTCCGAGATAAGACGCACAGATTTTCTGTGTTCACGGAAGGATAAAAGCCTGGGAGATATTTAGATATCTCCCAGGCTTTATTAATTGAGTTATAGAAAGGGAATAAATGATATGCAGTGGTTGTATTTAGGAATCGCAGGAATCTTAGAAGTATTTTGGGCGGTTGAGCTCAAACTGTCTCAAGGGTTTACAAAGCCGTTACACAGTGTGTTTACGATTATCGGAATGGTGGCGAGCTTTTACTTCTTGTCATTGTCGTTAAAGAACCTGCCACTGGGAACAGCATATGCTGTCTGGACGGGGATAGGGACAGTCGGCACTTTAATCGTAGGTATCATATTATTTAAAGAGACGATTGATGCTATCAGAATAGTCTGCATCAGTCTGATTATTATAGGGATATTAGGCTTAAAGTTTTTATCGCCTCATTAAACAAAACAATCAAGGCAATAGCCATTGGCTATTGCCTTGATTGTTGAGGGGTTATTTTTTTCTTACAGGATAACAAACTTCCGTCTCCCAATTTTCCGGATTCGGGTCTGTGCCGGGGCTTACATGGTTGATATTAAACATGGCTCCGCAAATTTCATATTGGTTATCAGTAATCCAATTCGCAATTGCTTCGTTTGCTTCGGACAGTTGGTCATAACTGCCCTTGACGATAACAGAAGCTACCCCTATGGCGGGGATGGTCTTGAATTTAACCTCTTCGGTATCGCTGTACATACCGTCGACAGAAACCTGAACTTCTACGTCTACATCATTTTCTTTATAGTCCTGATCGTGAAATACCGCAATCGGATAGCATGGGTTCACCGTCTTTATGCTGTTGGCTTCAATACCTTTGATTAACTTTTCCCATAGTAATCCTTCTTGATTATAGTGCGCAATTACTTTTCTTACGCTCGCCACATATCTTTCAGGTATTTCTTTTAACACAACGTCAATATTCATAACATCAAAATCCTTTCCAAGTTTTTGAATAGTGGTTTCCAGAAGCAGAAGCTGGCGTTCCATACTTTCTGCTTGTTCTTTGATTTCTTCATGCTTAACGAGCAGATATTTTCTCAAACTTTCAGAATCATTGTATTCCTCTATAATTTTTGTGATGGAATTCAGGCTGAATCCCATGGCTTTAAGCAGTGAGATTCGGTTGGCAAGAACCAATTGAGAGGCACTGTAATAACGATACCCCGTAAACTCGTCTATACGTTCGGGAATGAGCAGACCTAGGTCATTATAATGCCGAAGCATGCGAATACTGATTTTTGAAAGCTTTGAAAAGTCTCCTATTTTAAACATAACAAATCTCCCCATACATGTATGATTTTTTGAGCTCGTTTCTTATCATACAGTATACCATAGTGTGAGAGTCAAGAGAAAATTAAATTATATTTTGAAAACACAAAAAGGTGTCTGAATTTCAGACACCTTTTTAATGAATCAAACTTTTATTTTAGGTTTAACACGGATGTTTATTAAACAAATAACATCTTTAAGAGTTTGCTTGTCCGTCACATCAATCATTAACCACCGACCTCCGCACAAAAAAGAGGTTCGCTGATATAATTCTTGAACGTTTACACTGAGAGAGGGCAACAACAACTCTGTATCCTGTGTCTCTTTTTCGCCGATTACGACCAGAGCAATGAAATATCCCTGCATAGGATAGAGAGTGCACAAAGATTTACCGCTTTTTTGGTATTTTACGTTCCATCCGGGTTGAGCGGAACATTTACTGTAAGAGAACTTTGGCTTTAATTGATAAGCTGACTGTATATAGTCATTTAAATTTTCCCAGAGAGGGTTTCCGACAAACTGGGATGTTTCTTCAACAGATGGAGGATTATCCTGATTATATAAAGTGTGCCAATCCATTTTCTACACGCTCCTGTGCTTATGGAGAATATCATTATCATTCATCCACAAAGCAATTTTATTAACAGCTTCCTCATTACATAAAATACAGTAGTTATATCAATAATTTTTCTATCTATAAAGATTTAGTCTTCCTCTGGCATAATATCCGACAGTCCCGCCACTCCATTGACCGGCAAAGAAAATACTGCTGTTTTTGCCTCTGTCTGAAGACCGGTTTTTGCAGTAATCGCCTGCATAATCGCCTGTTTATATTCGCTCTGGGTCAAAATCAGAATGACTTCTTTCTCAGGTTGGATGGGAACACCAAAAAACTTTTCGGCTTCATTCACACCAACACGTCGTGCATGCAGAGCAGTCCCTCCCGTAGCTTTGGCGGCTTTGGCCGATTTCATTACTTCATCAGCATATCCGCGATTTGTAACAGCGACGATCAAATCATGATCATAGATATGGCTCATATTATTTCCCCCTCTCTCTGGTTGCGATACTCCCGCTAAACAACTGGCAGTCTTTATCCCACAGACACTTCCGACAGGAATCGTAAAAGCGATTCCATGCCCCGGTTTGTTCAAGTCGGTTTCCTTATTTAACTTCCGAAGTAATATTCGCGATATTTCATAAGGCATCGTGCTAAAAAGAACAGCTTTTTCTGTTTCGCCTAATCCCAAAAAATCTGAGAATTTAAGATCTGAGGTTCCTTTGCCCAGCATCAGCAAATTAAACGTAACCCCTTCTTTTGTGAAAAGTTCGGCAACTTTTTCACCGGAGCCCCGGTTGACGATTGTTATCATGAACGTCAGTGGCATACCGCACGGTCTATCGTTCAGCATTCTCACCCTCCTTTTCAGATGATTCTATTTTATCATTATTGTTATCGGTTTGTGATTCTGTCTCATCTTCCTGCATATCAATCATTTCCGTGTCATCATATTCCGGAATCACATCACATTCAAGCTCTGCGGTTGTTTCCTCAACGGCATCAATGTCTTTTACGCGGCTCATTTTAATACGATATATCAAGCCTATAACTTGCAGTGTGATCAGCGGCATCATAGCAACCATGGCAATGATGCCAAAAGCGTCAGTTATAGGGTTTCCTCCCAAAGAGTTGCATGCACCCATCGCGAAAGGAAGCAAAAACGCCGCCGCCATGGTACCTGCCGCTACGCCACCCGAGTCAAAAGCGATGGCAGTAAATATGTCTGATACAAAAAAGGTAAGGATCAAAGCAATCGCGTACCCCGGGATAAGGAAGAACCAAATGCTGATTCCGGTCATGAGACGAACCATGGCCAGAGCCAAGGCAATCCCAACTCCCGCAGATAATCCCATCATCATCATCTTCTTTGAAATGGCTCCGCTTGTAATTTCTTCAACCTGTTTATTTAAAACGTGTACCGCAGGTTCCGCGGCAACAATGAAGAATCCGATCAATATGCTTAGAGGAACCAAAATCCATTTATACGAAGATGCAATGGAACTGCCCAAAAAGTTCCCCGCAGGCATAAACCCGATGTTTACTCCTGCAAGGAAGATGGTTAACCCAATGATAGTATATAAAATGCCTGCTGCAATTTTAAAGACTTGTCTTATAGGTAGCTTTAACTTTATAATCTGAAAAAGTCCGAAAATAATGACAACCGGCAGCAACGCAGTAAGGACTTCTCTAAAAAATGAAACAAATCCATTAGAATACAGAGAAAGAAGTTCCTGCATACTGTGAACAGTGTCAGCAGTTTCATAAGCAAATCCGGAATTGGACGGGTCATAGAACATGCCCATAACAAGCACCGCCATGACAGGCCCAATCGAACAAAGCGCACAAAGCCCAAAGCTGTCCTGTTCTGCACTCTTTGATCCCCTAACCGCAGAAACACCGGCGCCTAGAGCAAGGATAAAAGGCACAGTAATGGGACCGGTTGTAACCCCACCGGAATCAAAGCTCACAGCCAGATAGTCCGGCGCGGTAAATGCCGCGATAATAAACACAAGGGCATATAAAACAACAAACATATGAGACAGCTTAAATTGAAAAAGGACACGTAAGATTGCAAGGACCAAAAAGATTCCCACGCCAAAGGCAACTGAAAGAACCAGTGCCGCGTCAGGAACGGATGGGACTTGCTTTGTCAGTACTTGTAAGTCCGGTTCCGCAATGGTAACCAAAATTCCCATTACAAAACAGCCGATAATTAACAGCCACAGCTTGCGGGATTTGGTAAGTTCGGAGCCGACCGCTTCACCCATTGGCATCATCGCCATATCAGAGCCCAATGTAAAAAGGCTCATACCGGCAACCAGCAGGATCATTCCTGTGATAAAAAGAGCCAGAGTGCCCAAAGACATGGGGGCGATGGTAAAATGGAGTGACAGTACAATAATACTGATTGGCAGAACGGATTTTGCCGATTCTAAAAAGTTTTCAAATAATTTCCTGTGCATTCTCTCCTCCTGTCAATACTCATGTAGGATTCCTATAACTTATTATTTATTATATATTATAGCATAAATATTTGCCTATCTCAACCGATATATAATTATACCAGGGTTAGATAACAAGAAAATTTATCCCTTCAAAAGCCGGTTTTTTATTTGTAATAATATGACTTTTTTTGTTGAAAAATATGGACTGAATTGGGAAAAGACGTAGACATGTTGAATAAATGGTTGTATAATTACTAAGTACTAAACAACAAATTATTGTAGGTTTTTGTTTAAATTATTGTATTTATAGAATAAGTGACTTAAAAAGGAGCCTAATTATGGATTTAACAGGAATTTTAGGAATTATTATAGGATTCGGAATGCTGGTGACGGGTTACATATTGGAACACGGAAAAGTAAGCTCTTTGTTTCTTCTCAGTCCGGCGCTTATTGTTTTTGGCGGGACATTTGGCGCTTTGATGTTATCTTTTTCCAAAAACGAAATCTTAAGCCTCCCGAAACTATTTATGGCTGCTTTAAAGCCTCAGAAATTTAAACCGGATCAATTAATCGACTTCTTAGTGACTATTTCCGAAAAAGCCAGAAAAGAAGGATTATTGAGCGTTGAAGAAATGCTCGAAAAAAATGACCCTAAAAACCCGGTAGACCCCTTCTTAAAAAGAGGAATGCTGATGTCTATCGATGGCTATGATGTACATAAAATCACTGATATCATGGAAAATGATATTTACGTCAGTGAACAAAAGAAGAAATTAGGAGTTGCACTTTTTGAGGCCGCGGGAGGATATTCTCCGACGATGGGCATTATTGGAACCGTTATGGGCCTTGTTCAGGTTTTGTCTAATATGGGCACCCCTGATGAACTGGCAAAGTCAATAGCGGTTGCGTTTATTGCAACTTTGTATGGTGTTTGTTTTGCGAACCTGGTATATCTTCCTATTGCAAGCAAATTAAAAGTAAATATGAAATATTACAGAATTGAAAAAGAATTGATTATTGATGGAATTGCCTCCATACAAAGTGGTGAAAATCCCAAAACTCTTCGGGAAAAATTAACGCCTTATTTAGAATACGATCCTAAAGCTATGAAAAAAAATGCAAAGAAAGAAAGTTGAAGGAATAAGATATGAAGAGGCACGAGGAAGAGGAAAAAGAACCTAATACTGAACGATGGGCTTTGACATATTCAGACATGATTACGTTACTGCTTGTATTGTTTATCATGATGTATACGATGAGCACAGTGGATGCAGAAAAATTCAAGTCGCTTGCTTCTCAACTCTCCCAGGCATTTAATGCAACCGAAACAACCACGACCATAGGCGGAGAGGGTGACGGCTTGCCATGGGACGGAAAAGGGCTGAATATTTCTTCTAATAGCGAGTCTAACAATTCTTCAAAGGGAACAAGCAGTCTATCAGGAGAAGCCAAAGTCGATAAGGATTTCAAGGACTTGTATCTTGCACTTAAAAAGAGCATTAAAGATCAAGGTTTAGAGAAGAGCATTGACATTGAAAAAGGTGATACATACATTGGGTTTAAATTTAAAGACGGGATTCTTTTTAAGCCCGATACTCCTGATTTGAGAACAGAAGGGGTTAAAGTTTTAAAAAATTTGACCGGTGCGCTTACAAAAGCGAACTCTTTGATTGGTTCTATTAAAATTTCAGGACATACAGCGGATTTCAAAGAAGAACAACATGAAGAGTTCTTCGAGTGGAGATTATCAACCAACAGGGCTTTAAGTGTTCTGGAGTTTATGGTTAAGCAAAGC
>JARBTU010000083.1 GCA_029240015.1 Oscillospiraceae bacterium
TCCACGATGGGGCCGCATCCTTATCCTGAAATGGTTCGCAACTTTCAGAAAATTATCGGAGAAGAAGCCAAAAAACAATTGATGCAAAAAGAAGGCAGACTTCCTGATTGCGTGATTGCTTGTGTTGGTGGCGGCTCCAATGCGATGGGAATGTTTTATGATTTTATAAAAGATGAATCGGTAAGATTAGTGGGCGCGGAGGCTGCGGGAAAAGGAATCGACACGACGCTTCATGCGGCTACGCTGAACAAGGGAACAACGGGCATTTTCCATGGCATGAAATCCATCTTTTTGCAGGATGAATATGGGCAGATAGATCCCGTTTATTCGATATCGGCAGGACTCGACTATCCGGGAATAGGACCCGAACATGCCAATCTTTTTAGGACGAAAAGAGCAGATTATGTTGGAATAACAGACGAAGAAGCAGTATGTGCATTTGAATATCTTTCAAAAACAGAAGGAATCATCCCGGCAATCGAGTCCGCACATGCAGTGGCGGCAGCAATGAAAATCGCACCGCAAATGGATAAGGACCAAATTATGATTATTAATTTATCCGGCCGCGGAGACAAGGATGTATATTCCATAGCAAGATACAGGGGGGTTGAAGTGAGTGAATAGGATTGACAAGAAGTTTTCAGATCTCAAAGAACAAAATCAAAAAGCATTGATTACCTTCGTAACGGCAGGAGACCCAGACATTAAAACAACGGAAGAAGTTATATTGTCTATGCTGTCGTCTGGGGCAGATATTGTGGAGATAGGCGTTCCTTTTTCGGACCCGATGGCGGAAGGTCCGGTGATTCAAGCAGCAAGCGAACGCGCATTAAGCGCAGGGACCAGATTGACAGGGATTTTTGAACTGGTAAGAAACCTAAGAAAAAAGACAAATGAACCTCTTTTGCTTATGATGTATGTGAACACGATTTTTCGGTTTGGAACCGATAAATTCTTTTTACTTTGCAACGAGACTGGAATCGATGGAGTGATTATTCCGGACCTGCCTTTTGAGGAACAAGATGAATTTAAAGATATAGCAGACAGTTATGGGATACATACCATCAATCTGGTTGCCCCGACGTCAAAAGACCGAATCCAAATGATTGCACAAAACAGTCACGGCTTTTTGTATTGTGTTTCTTCGACGGGAGTCACCGGAACAAGGGCAAGTTTTTCAACTGATTTTGATGAATTTTTTGGAGAAATCAAAAAATACTCGAAAATTCCGTATGCAGTTGGTTTTGGTATATCAGGACCGGATCAAGCTAGGGTGATAAAAGAGTATTGCGACGGAGTGATTGTAGGAAGTGCAATTGTCCAAATCGTGGGCGAGCATGGAAAGAATGCGACAAAATATGTTGGCGATTTTGTTAAGTCCTTAAAAACTGCGTTAAGCGAATAAAACAGAACCTTATTTGGCACTATAATATTAAATGAAGTCTGAATGCTTTTGGCGAAAGTAAAAGTGTTCGGGCTTTTTTAATGAAAAGTATATAATTCATATAAAAATATATTGCAATGTGTAAAAAAATGGTATATAATATACACTGTGTTGCTTTTTTCTTTTATGTGCTTTGAAATCTTTAATATTTGCCTAATAAGGAGATACAGTAATGATAAGTAAGAATATTCCACTACTGCTAACGAATGTTAGTAATTCCATGCAAATTTCTTTCATTATAGCTGCCCTAATTAGTATTATTGTGGCCATCCTGTTTTTTTATGGAAGGCGAAAGTATCTGCACGATGAACAGATGAAAGAGATTACTTATATTGATAGCTTGACGGGGATATGGAATATCAATAAATTTTCAATAGAAGCAGAAGATATTCTTTGCAACAAGGACAGCCGGAATTTTGCCGTCCTTTCGATGGATATTGTTAAATTCAGATATATCAATGACTGTTACGGACATGAAATGGGCGATTCGGTTTTAAAATATGTGGCACAAAAAATTGAAGACAACCTTTATGAGGGAGAAATTTTCGCCAGGACAAGCTGTGACAAATTTGTGATTTTAGCTGAGTATATAGATCAGACCCAAACCGTAGAGCGTCTAAAGGATGCTTGTTTGCAATTAGAGAATTTCGAGCAGAACAACCAGACGATTAAGTTGTGTTTTAATTGTGGGATTTTTGTTATGGAAGAACAAAGTGATATTGTTCTAGGTTTAGACAAAGCGGATATTGCACGAAAATATATTAAAGGAAAGTCCAAAAATTCCTTTGCTTTTTTTGATTCTAAAATCGAACAGGAACTGATTCGGCAAAAAGAGATAGAGGACGGGATGGAAAAGGCACTTGAAAACGGGGAATTTGTTGTTTATTATCAACCTAAGATTGATTTAACCACTATGGAGATATCGGGAGCAGAAGCATTGGTCAGATGGGATTCTTCCAAGCATGGATTTTTAAACCCATGTGAATTCGTACCAATCCTTGAACAGAACGGGTTTATCGTTGATTTGGATTTTTATGTATTGGAGCAGGTATGTGCGCTTTTAAAAAAATGGATTGACAGCGGAATCAAGCCTATATGCATTTCTGTCAATCAATCGAGGAAACATTTGAGCAATAGTGCATATTTAAAGAAACTTCAATGTTTAACAGAGAAATACAATGTTCCGTCTGAACTAATTGAGCTTGAGTTGACTGAGAGTATGTTTTTTGACAATAAAGAAGTCGTAGTAAAAACAATGAAAAATATGAGAAAACTGGGTTTTGTTCTTTCTATGGATGACTTTGGAAGCGGATATTCTTCCTTAAACTTGTTGAAAGAAATACCGATTGATGTTTTAAAGATTGACAAAAGCTTTTTGGAAGAAACGGAAACGTCGGAAAAAACAAAAATTATTATTGAGCAGGTGGTCATTATGGCGAGAAAATTGAAAATGAAAGTTGTTTGTGAAGGAGTGGAAACTCAGGAACAGGCTGATTTTTTAAAGAAAGTATATTGCGATACAGCACAGGGTTATCTGTATGCTAAGCCAATGAGCCTAATGGATTTTGTGGAAACATTAGAAACGCAAAAAATGATAAGTTAAAAGATTATAGCAAAAACATTTACAAATCCTTGTTCAGTAATTTGTGAATGTTTTTTTGTGCAATTTTGTTGACTAAGAAATCAAGGAATGTTATAATCCAAATATATGAGTATTGTTGTATATTATTTGAGTATTTTTGTTAAAAATGTGCAATATGCTTATAACATATAAAATCTTTCCTTATCCTTATAAGGTCGGTTTTATGCTTTTTAAGAATACTTTTTAAGAATGGAGAGAAAAAAATGAGAAAATCAGCAAAAATAATTTCAGCTTTGTTGTCCCTTTCGGTCGTTGCCACAAGCTTTGCTTCTGTGTTTACTGCGAGCGCTGCTGAAGATGGAACCAATCCAACAGGTACGGTTGCTTATGCGACTACTGCGCCAGTAATCGACGGTGTAAAAGATTCAATTTATAATACGTCTAAAACTTACAAGTGCCAATATAAAATGGAGGTAAAGGGCGATTCTGAAGTAGAAGGAAAGTTTACTGCACTGTGGGATGATCAGTGGTTTTATGTATATATGGAAGTAAAAGATCCTAATATTGTTAGAGGAGAAGAATCTCCAAAAGCCAATGATCGTATTACATACTATTTTGATTTTTCTAACAAAAAGCCGTTTAGCTACACTGATGGTGAGGCTAGAGGTGCATACATTGGTTTGATGCTAACAGATGATACAGGAACAGATTTGTTAATAGAGCAAACTTCTCTTGCTGCTGTCGAGAATAAAGCTGCTTTTGAGAACAGTTTTAAAAAAGCGATGAAAGTTGGCAGTGGGAGCTACTCTGTTGAAGTTGCTTTTAAAGTAAAAGATCTATATCCTGAGATAAAGCAACAAGCTGGAACAAAATATGCGTTTGATGCATATGTTCACGACTTCCAAGCATCTGTTTCAGAGAGAGTATGCGGACATACATGGGTGGATTCCGGTAACACGTCATGGAATGATCCGAGCAGACTGGGATCATTAACTTTATTGGCGAAACCTTCCACAGAAGGAACATGGAAAGAAGTAAACGGAAAACATTATTTTTATGATAAAGATGATGTTTTGCAAAAAAATCAATGGATTCTCTCAAAAGGGAAATATTATTATGTTGGTTCAGATGGAGCTATGTTAGTAAATACATGGGTTGGCTTAAGCGGGAAATGGTACTATGTAGATGCCAATGGCGTAAGACAAACTGGCTGGGAATTGGTTAAAGGAAAATATTATTATTTAAATAATGATGGTTCTATGGTCACAGGTTGGAAAAACTTGAATGGTAAGTATTATTATCTAGACAAGTCCACAGGAATTATGGCGACAGGTTGGAAGAATATAAGTGGTAAATACTATTATTTTGACAGTAAATCCGGAGTCATGAAAGCCAATGCTTGGGTTAAATCAAGCGGAAAATATTACTATGTTGATAAGAACGGCGGAATGTTAACCAACAAATGGGTTAAGTCGGGTGGCAAATGGTACTACGTTGATGCGAGCGGAAAAATGCTTTCAAGTACAACCAAGAAAATTGGAAAGAAAACTTACAAGTTTAACGGAAGCGGAATTTGCACAAACCCGTAAGATTTAGATACTATATAAATAACATAAAAGCAACAGTCCATTGGACTGTTGCTTTTATGTTATAGGGGATGTTATTTTACAGGATGTAGGAACCAGAAAGTTAAGACCGCTTTTTATTACTTCGCAGTGCAGAGAATGAACATGTATTATTTCACCATCAATCGAAGCAATGAAAGGATTGGGTGATGAAACACTAATTTTGTTACACTTTTTATATGTAATACTTTCTTTCAGTTTTGCTTGGGACAGATGAGTTCCTTCTTTATAGTACTTAACAAAGTTTGCAATTTTAAATCTAGACACTTTTTTTACACAGCAAATATCTATAAGTCCGTCATTTATTTCAGCGAGAGGTGCACATTTATAATCTCCTCCATAACAATGTCCGTTTGCGATAACGGCCAAGAGCATATTATTATTTATGACTGAATCATCATCCAAGGTGAGTTTAAGATGATTCCCCAGCTTTTTTGTGAGACAATATACCAGAGCCATTGAATAAGCGGTACTTCCGCTTACATATGGAAGCTGTTTGAATTTAGTCATGTGATGTGCAATAGTTGCATCAAAACCGATATTTATAACGTTTATTGCATAGCGATTATTTATTTTTATAACATCAATAGGGAGCGGAGCAGAGTGGATTTGTTCTGAGATATCTGAGAAATTTGCTGTATTGGAAAAATTTTTTATAAAATCATTGCCGGTCCCATATGGGACAACCCCAACAGAAGCATTTTTGTAACCGATGCAACCGTTTGCAACTTCGTTAAGAGTGCCATCTCCGCCACAAGCGTAAAAGTGAAGCACATCGTCATCATTTTCGCATACCTGCCGGACAAAATCTCGGGCATCATCTTTGTCTTTCGTAATATGAATGTCATAGATAATGCTATGTTTCTTTGATTCGTCATGAATTTTTGTAAGGGCATCTTTATAAGAACCCGTTTTTCCTGCCGCGGGATTAACAATAAAAAAATGTTTCATAAGATTCTCCATTAAAAACAAATATACAACAATTTTAAAATAGTAGGAGCGTTTAAAATCATCCCTTCATGTGTATTTGTATTTTACCATAAAAAGCAAAGAAGTCAACAACACAAGCAGTTGACTTCTTGATATTATTGAGGAGCAAGGTGAGAAATCCTGCTAAAGGCTTATAACTCACTTAATGGGATGCCTTATAACGGTTTTTAATTTTTCAGGAGCAGTCTTTCTTGGATCTCCTAAATAAATTTCATGATGTTTTCTTATATCTGATATATCGTTTTGAAACCCGGAGGCCGTAATGAATTTTTTTAACTTTATAATGGTATCGGATTCGTTATCATAAGAGCCGATATGCATGATTTGAGCGCACTTACCTTCATTATATTCTGCAAGTCTTGTGGTTGATAAATCAACACGTGGTTTTTTCTTTGAAAAAATGTCTTTTGCTCTTTCAAACACTTCAAGCGTCACAAATTCCGGTTGGCGTATCATAGATGTCCAGCAAAACTTATCTTTATCCGTAACGTGGATACCATCAAAGCCTTCGCCTTCAAACCACCAAAGCCCTTCAAGAGGAGGAACGACATATTCAAAATATCCTTCGGGTTGTGTTCCGTTCATCTTACTCATTTTGATAGAGTAAGACAGTCCATACAAAACCTCCATTGCGTTTTTATATGCATCACAAGTATTGGGGTTACCTTTACCGTCCACCATAATAAACAGCATTTGCGGCACCTCTATTATCATTGGCTCAGTCTTGGGTAAATATAAGTCCTTGTATTCTTTTTTATAATCAAATTTGCCAGACATGTTTATACTCTCCCTACAAGAAAATATTATATTTACATTTTATCACACATATCATAAGAAGTCGATATTTTACAATCGGATTCTTATGATGAAGCATATTTTAAAATTAGGCACGTAGAGGAGATATCAAATTTGTTTTACGATATTTTCGCTTAGTCTATCTGTTTTAAACAAGTCCATAACAGTGACGGTCGCATTAATATATCTCTGTCTACTGTTAGTAAGTTCTCTATATTGGATCGCTTTGTTAGGACGTAAATTGATGCACTACAAGCATTGCTGACGATGATGTTGCCAAACAGGCTGGTTGTAGATCGTTTTTATATTATCTGCAGGGCAAATTTTAGAACAAATACAACAGCCTTTACAGCTGGGATCGGCCCCAAACTGCTTATCTGCATTTTTAAATGTGCTGATTAGTGCATGGTTTAACAAAGAAAGTATAGTCATCAATCTTATTAAAAAATAAAAAGAAGTCAGCCGCATTGCGGATGACTTCTTTTAGTATATGATATTGATGTTGGTACGCCTGACTGGATTCGAACCAGCGGCACATGGCGTCGGAGGCCATTGCTCTATCCAACTGAGCTACAGGCGCATATATAGTTAATGAAGAACAAAATATCCATTAGTTAGTATATCATAAACAGGATAAAAATCAAGAAAAAGTTAAGCAAAAGGTCAGAAAAGAAAAAAAGGGAAAAAAAGAAGAAAAAAGATGTTGACAAAGGTATGGAGGTTGTGATAA
>JARBTU010000084.1 GCA_029240015.1 Oscillospiraceae bacterium
TGCATTTCTTACTGCTTGGTTAAGTCCTCTTAGCTGGCTTCTCATTTTTTCAGAAATGGAAAGTCCTGCTGCGTCGTCAGCAGCTCTGTTGATTCTCAAACCGGATGACAATTTTTCCATTGACTTGCTTGCCGCTGTATTGTTTGTTGTCATCTGGCGATGTGTGTTAAGCGCCGAAATATTGTGGTTAATACGCATAATGTTTTCCTCCTTGAATGTAATATAATAAAGGGTCCATCCTTTATTTATAAGGTTAAATAGGTTGTATATTAAATCGTTCGTACGCAACGATCAATATCATAATTTATTTCTATACTCTTATATCGGCATAAACAATAAATTATTGAGAGAATCAACCTCTTATTTATTTGAATTTTTTATTAATTGATTCAAAGTCTTTAATTTTTCTTTATTTACTTGTTCTGAGGCGGTCTGATTCGCTTCTGCAGTCTCTTTAATTTCCTTGCGAACAATGGAAACGTTACTCGGCGCACTGATCCCTATGCGAATCTTGTCCCCTTGAATATCCAAAATTGTTACTTCGATATCTTCTCCGATCAGGAGGGATTCATGGGATTTCCTCGATAAAATCAACATAACTTACCCCACCGCCTCACTATTACCAAACAAATTGTGTCTAATAGAATATTCCGGTACATCGAGCACGAATTGTTTTGCATAATTATTGTTAATGTTAAATATAACGGGTGATTTTAAATTCACCGTTGTATCAGAAACATTTGAAGGAATCGTAACTATCGTAAGGCATTTTAAGTCGTCTGAGGTCTCCGCCTCAAGTTGTTCAAGAATTTCCGCGTTATAATTCACTCTGTATTCAGGCAAAAATCTTACAGGGTCACAGACTATAAAGCAAGGGTGTGTTTCACCAACAGCCTGTAAATAAAAAAAAGGGACATCATCCTCTGTAAACAAAAGAGCGTACTCCTTTATTGTTTCAAAGCCCAATATCCCCTCTTTAAAATAAAGAATGTCAGTGTTTAAGAAAGACTCGCTGTTTTTCTCCTTGGCTTCTTGTTCCATATAAATCTCCTCCTTTTTTGGCAAGGATTTTTTATAATATCCACAACATTATTTTTATAACAATATTATTCTTCGTCCGAGTTCGCTTCTTCTTTGAATTCTTCAAGCTGCGCCTCAAGAAGGTTTGGATTCTGCGGAAAATAATTTGGCTCTCCTACATATTCGATATCGACCCTTGGATACTGTTCAACAGAAACATTTATATCGTAAGGCACATAGTTAAATTCAGGAGAGGAAATCTCCCAGTTAAACTCTAAATTGTCTGGGGTATATTCGATTTCAACGGAAGGATCGGAAAAAGATACCTCAGGCCCCTCCTGAGGAATAAATACGAGCCCTGTCTCAATCGTAGAAATAAAATTTGACGCAGCTATATCAGCAATACTTGTATGCAGTACATCCCCCATAGCGTTACCTTTTTCAACATTTTTCGCTGTGGCTTCCTGCGCCGCACGAATTCCTTCAGCTGCATGCTCTTTCATCAAAGACATCGTACTTTTCATCGCAAGAATACTTTCCCTGACAGCTCTGTTGGAAATAGATATTTTGGCCGGATGTGTCCTGATGTTCAGTCCGTTTATATTGCGGACAATATGAAGTTTCGGGCGTGCATTACGAATATGCAGCCTCGCTTTTATCGATTCAATATGTATTTTTGCAGGGACAGAATCTATTTTTAATACCTGCGCATACTAACCAACCCCTAGTTAAACAATAAGACCTATCTTAAAAAATCAAGCAAAGATGTTTGAATGATTTTAGAACCCATTTGTAAAGCGGCGGTATACGCCATTTCGGTTGATTTATAATCTGTAATTGCTTTTGCCTGATCAATCTCTTCAACTGCCTTTTGTTTCTTTTGAAGATTAAACTCATCAGCAGATATCCTGTCACTTAAAAATTCAACAAACTTACTTCTTTCACCAATCCCAGTGATTTGAACCATTACATCGTTAGATTTTTCAGCCAACTTCTCCAATTGCTGATTCATTTTGACAGTATCGTTCGTTTGAAGAGAGGTAACGACTTCCGAAAGCAAAGTGTAAATGTTGTTGGAATTGCCGTTTCCGTCCACTCCATAACCTAATATCAAACTTCCCGGCGTACTGATAGACACTGCTGTACTTATATTGACGTTTCCGGAGCCATCAAACGAAATTCCTTGTCCCAAGTCAGCATAAACCTCTTCTGTGCTGATCACAGCATTGCTCATGTTCTCACCGTTATACAACAAGCTTCCTGAAGCGTCAAGCGTGAACGGCATTGTTGTTGTGTTAGGTCCTCCCAATACATATTTGCCTGCAAAACTTGTATTGGCTAATTTTAGAACCTGATCTTTTAAACTTGAAAAAAGATTTGCCATAATCTCTCTGTCCGTTGGGGACAATGTTCCTGTTGAACCTTCCATCAAGCTTTCTCTTGCCTGCGATAAAACTTCTTTAATTCCGCTAAGGGTCGTCTCCGTTTGCTCCAACGTGCCCTGCACATCAGAAATATTACTTTTATATTGATCAATTCTTGCCAGATCTCTTCTTATTTTGAACGCTTTCATTGCACTGCTTGGGTCTTGTGAGGCTCTTGAAAACTTCATTCCCGATATTACTTGTTCATTGATAGTATTCAAATTAAAAGAAGCTCTGTTTAAACTCCTCGAAAATTTATTGGTCAGCAAATTATTCGTAATACGCATCTTTATTTATCCCCCACTATCTTCCGACAATTCCCAACTTGTTAATTAATATATCCATCATCTCATCCATTACTGTCATAATTCTCGCCGCCGCGTTATATGATTTTTGATACTTAATCATATTAACGCCTTCTTCATCAAGAGATACGCCAGAGATTGATTCACGCTGGTTATGTATTGTATTTAAAACAGTTTCTGATGATTCTTTCATATCCTGAGTATAATCCACTTCTACCGCCATGTCACCCATAATAGACACAATGTGTTCTTCAAAAGTCCCTGTAAAGTAAGGCGTAATATTTTGCTTGGTGTTCATAAGATTAATCATTCGAAGAAGATTGTCATTTTTTCCGCTTCCTGTTCCTGTTGTATCGGTTGTCTTGGTAATAAACTGGGCGTCCTTTAACCAATCTTGTGATAGGCTGATACTTGACGCAGTAATATTTCCGCTCGCATCCCCTGCAAACAATTTTTTCACACCTGTTGAATCATTAACTTGGTTAAAACTTTCAGCAAAGCTCTTTGCCAAAGCATCAATCGACATCTGAAAAAACATAATTCCTTTATTGGTATCATCAGAAGGATTTGTCGCATCACCGAAAGTCCCTTTGCCATTTAGCCCTTCCAGATAGCCCGAAATAGTTCCTTTGTCTACAGTCGCCGAAGAACCGTTGGTAAATTTCACGCTTACCGGATAACCGGATGTCTCTAATGCCAATTTATTAATATAATTGCTTTTTTCGCTGTCTAACAGATAGTTGTCTCCTATTTTAACGGAAACTTCACCGTTATCTTTAAACTCAAATGTAGCGCCCGCTAAATACGATAGCTTGTCCAACAATAAATTACGAGCATCAAGCAACTCATTTGGCGCAGTCCCCTGAACAAGCTGTCCTTTAATCTGAATATTAAGCTGAGCAACCTTTTGAATCGTATCGTTTACATCTTTAATCTCTGTCTGTAAATTATAAATGTGCTCATCTTTGATCCCTGACAGCATCGAAGAATACTGATTAAATACCTCAACAATTTTCTGAGCAGAAGACCGAAATACGGTTGCAGACTCAATACTTTCAGAATTAGTGGAAAAGCCTTGTAATTGTTTGAAAAAATCTGCAAAGCGAACACTCAGCCCATTTGTTTCAACTTCATCAAACACATTATCTACATCGGACAATACCGCAAGCTTGGAGTCCCACTTTCCATACTCCGAATATTGTTTTCTGAAACGCAAGTCCAGAAACTGGTCTCTTATTTGAGAGATTCCTGATACATCCGCTCCCTGACCGACTTCGCTTCCTCTTGTAGGAGCAAACTTTGAACTTCCGGCACTAATGGCTAAAGAAGAAATATCCACTCTTTGGCGGGTATATCCCTCCGTATTTACGTTCGAAACATTTTGACTTGTAACATCCAACGCAGTCTGGCTTGTCATCAAAGCCTTTCTCACTGCCTCAAATCCATAAAAAGTTGCTCTCATTTTTCTCCACCTTACTCTTGTACGTTATTTTCGTATAAATTCGTATAAAAATATTAATCGTGTAAAATATAATTTTTAAGCTCTCTTAATTTTGTTAATATAAGGTTTTGATGACGACTCTGTTTTTCCCTCGGATACTGAAGTCGAAACCTGATTCCCTTTGTCAAATTGAGCTAAAACCGCGTCCACTACGGTTAATCTTTGTTTCAGCAATCTTTGATTCAAATCATTAACTTTGTTCAATTTATGTATTATATCGGACAAATCATCAAAAGTCGTTGTATAATCCTGTTTTGACTCTTCCTCAACATAGTCTCTGATAATTTCACTGATTGTTAAGGTCTCAAGCCCGCAATTTGCAAGAAGTTGTGTTCGCTTCTTTTCGAAACTTTCCATCCTCATTACAAAAGATTGCTCTTCTCTAACAACTAAATCAAGTTTTTGAATATCCCCGATTACAATAATCTCCGTCTTTTTATTCTGAATATCCAAGTATTTTTTACAAACGTCTAACTGCTCATTTAAAACTTCAAGCAATTGTTTTGAGTATTCCACCATAATCACCGCCGCCATATTTTTTGTTATAGGATCGACCTTACCAATTCGTTGGTATCAATATAATACTCACCCTGGTTGATTTTCTGCTTGATTGCTTCCAGTCTTTCCGCACTTATCTGACTTTTTTGATTCTGTATGATATTTTCTTTTATCTGCTTTTTAACCGAATCAATAGACGGCTGACTCTGTATTTCAACCCGATCAGTAGAGCGGGAAGCTTTTTCAGAAGCAACTTCTTTCTTCACTTTATCTCCAACCGGAGGAGTAAGTACAGGGGATTGGTTTATTTTATCGATTCTCATATGGTTCACCTTCACGATACTTTCTTACTTATCTATAATCATTATATCGTCATAAAATTTAAAAAGTTTATATCAAATAAAAATTATCTTAAATTATTCGTAATATTTTCGATCTCATCTGCTGTTTGAATAAGCTTGGCGTTAAACTGGTACGCCTTTTGAATCGAAATCAAACTCGACATTTCATCAGCCAACTCAACATTGGAATATTCGAGATATCCGTTATGCAACTGCCCTGTAATGCCAACCGCATTTCCTGAAATTCCTGTTTTTTCAAACATGTTATTCCCTGCCTGCTGAAGTCCGTATGGATTGGCAAAATCAAATACGCCTATCTGATTGATCAAATCCTGTGATTCCGCCAAAATCTTATTTCCGTTTTTATCAAGAACATATCCTCCATCGGCGGTTACAAGATAGTTCCCCTGTTGCTCGGGAGATATTTTAAAACTTCCGTCTCTTGTATATCTTACTGTTCCGTCTGGCGACAATACCCCGAAAAAGCCGTTGGCAGTAATAGCAAAATCAAGAATTCCTCCGGTTTGCTGCACCCCTCCTTGCGTAAATAAAGTGTCCGCCTGAGTTTCTCTGACGCCATTGCCCACTTTAAGGTTCTGGGGTGCATTCCCTTCCGGTGTTGCCAAATTGCTGTATAATAAATCAGAAAAGCTTAACGATTGTTTTTTATACCCTGTCGTGTTGACATTCGCGATATTATTAGCGGCGTTATCCAGTGCTGTTTGTTGCGTTCTTAGCCCTGAACCTGCCGAGTAAAAACCTCTGATCATCGTTTTATCCTCCTTTTATTATCCCATTCTTCCGACTTGAACTGCTTTTTCAAGTGTTGCATCAATCATTTTTAATATTTGGCTACAGGACTGGAAAGAGCGTTGGCTGGTCATCATTCCCATCATCTGGTCCACCATGTTCACATTAGACATTTCAATATAACCTTGCTGAATCGTACCTGCAAACGGTTTTTGTGCGCCTGTTCCCGTGTCAACGAACATCCCTTCGCCATACTTGACCATCGTTGAGGTATCTGCCGGATTATAGATTGCAAGCTTGTCAACTAAGTTCCCGTCCACATAAACCCCTCCATCCGAAGACACTTCAAAAGGCTTTCCAGCGGTATTAATCGGCCCGTTTTGTCCCATCAGCCTTCCGCCCTTTAAGTTGGTGATAAATCCGTTCTGGTCCAATCCTAACTCACCGTTTCTTGTGTATCGAACAACGTTATCCGCTTCTTGTATCGAAAAGAAACCTTCTCCTCCGATTGCAAGATTAAAAGGGCTCCCGGTATTCTCAAGAGATCCCTGCTCAAAGTCTGTAAAAATACTGTCGATACGCTGCCCCCCGCTCATGCTTCCGATTTGAACTTTTTGTTCTTGAGACAATTTGTCGATTTTAACAGTCAAATTATCCTTGAAAGAAGCTGATACCGCTTCGTTTTTTTTATATCCCGCTGTTCTTGTATTTGCCATATTGTCTCCGGCTATATCAAGCTTCCTGCTGTTCGTAAGCAATCCTGTTCCAGCACTATAAAACCCTCTTACCATGTCTTTAACAGTCCTTTCTTTGATCGCAAATCGTCTTGCGTATACGGTCAGAATGTCTGGCCTTCTATGCTTTAAAGTATTCGTTTATCTTTACTTTCATTTTTGTCAACGCCAACGAATGGATTTGCGAAACCCGCGACGGCGTAATTTCCATTATCTTTGCGATGTCTTTTATCTTCAAGTCTTCATAATAAAAAAGAGAAATAACCAATCGCTCTTTTTCAGACAACCCGTCCACTGCCTTCCCCAAAACATTTGAAAGCTCTTTTTTCAAAAGTAAAAACTGAGGCCCTTGATTGCTGTTTTCACCCATGGAAAAGCTCTCCATCTGGTCTGTTAACAGCTCTTCAAGAGAGACCATGTTATAAATATGCGCTGCGCTTAAATATTCTCCTACTTTTTCGGGTGAAAGCTCCAGCTTGTCCGATATTTCCTGATATGTTGGCTCTCTGAAAAGATTTTCTCTTAAACTTGCATATGCCTCTTCAATTTTTTTGGACTTTTCTCTCACTGTTCT
>JARBTU010000001.1 GCA_029240015.1 Oscillospiraceae bacterium
TCACCTGCTCATTCCGCTCCCCTTTGCCAATCATTGCGCAAAGTCCCATGTCCAATAGTTTTGGAGTAAACGGATCCATCCTCCCCGATGTTGTCGGTCCGCATGAACCGATTGCAAGCCCCTCCGGTGTTCCCGTAGGACCGGCATAATAAATTACTGCTCCGTCCGGCTCAAAGGGCAATGATTCTCCCCTGTCCATCTGCTCAAAAAAGCGCTTGTGTGCCGCATCCCGCGCTGTGTATACCGTTCCTGTCAAAAAGACCCTGTCAAATACTCTGAGTTTTTTTGCGAACTCTTTTAAATCGCAGGTATTTATCTCATATGTAGCTATTCAAACCACTTCCTAAGTTTATCAAAAATCCCATTCATCGTTGTCTCAGCAGAAAGTTTTTCCTTTGCGTTATCGGGTTCGCCGCTCACGCTTCGCTTTGAAACTTGCGGCTTAACGAAAAAATTCCTGGTTTGCAGTATTCATAGGCTCCTGCTCTATCTTTGGCTTTATCACGCTGTCAACTATATTCTTCTTATACTCTTCAATTTCCTGTTTGGAAGCAATAACGGTTTTTTCAATGTCTTCTATTTGGATTTGAAGCTTTTGAGTGGACGAGGAAACACCTTTTTTAATATCAGAAAGCTCTTGCTCCAAATTTGTTAGCTGATACCCCAGCATTTGAACTGCATTGTCGGCATCCCTTGTCATATCTTTTGCTCGTTTTTTGGCACGATCCAGAATTTCCTCCGCCTCTGATTTAGCATTTGAAACGATTCCGTCTGCCACATGTTTGGATTCAAGCAACATGTCGCTCAACTCCACGTTGAACTGGTCGTATTTTTTATTTTTAATTTCAAGTGCTTCCGCCCTAAACTGAAACTGGCGGTTTTGCTCTTTCAAAGAGTTCATCTCACGGGTTTTGACATCAATATCCACATGGGCAGACTCCAGTTTGAACTTTAAGGACTCAATTTCTTTTTTAAGCTCATCAAAATCTGATAAAAACTTTTCGTTTTCCTGTTGTTTTAGCAACAGTTCTTCCGCCAACGTTTTGTTGTCATTTTTAGTGCCTTGAATCTCTTGGCCGAGTTCTTCACTTTTCTTCTTTAAATTATCTATCTCTAAAACTAATTCCTGTTCCGATGCATGGTGCTCCTGTGTCATTTCGTCAATATAAGCCAAGACGTCTTTCCTTTTAAATCCGCCAAACAGACTTTTTTTAAAATTTCCGCTATGTTCCATATTGACATCTCCATTCCGATCAAACTAAACTTTTTCTATTCTTTAGTATAGCATTATTATATAATTTTTGGCAACATCTTTTTATAAATAACAATTTCTGATATAATGGCTAAAAGAATAATCAACACGGAGGTCACAATGAATAACACAAAACTTGTTGTTTTCGACTTGGACGGAACGCTCAACAAAACAGATCTTTTCTCCGTCCCCGCGCATCAGAAAGCACTGTTGGAATTTGGAATAACGGACAAATCAGAACAATTTATTATGGATACTTTCGGGAGCAGAGCGGAGGACTATGTTCCTTTGCTGTTCTCCAACCCGGACATTGACTCTACAAAATCAAGGTCATATCTTGATAAGGTCGCGGCTTATGAAAAAGACTTTATCAAACAAAAAGGCAAGCCTTTTGACGGCGTAGTATCAAGTCTTGAGTGCCTAAAACAAGACGGATTTTTGCTTGCCGTCTGTTCCAATGCATCCGAAAGATATATTCGGCTTTGCCTTGAATCACTGGATTTGATCCGGTTTATTGATGCCATTCAGCCGCTTTTGTCTAATATGACAAAAGTGGATACGCTTAAGCTCCTGTTGTCTAAAGTACAGCCTCAGCATGCTGTCATGGTTGGTGACCGGATCTTTGATTGGGAAGCGGCAAAGGGCAACAACATTCCATTTATCGGCTGTATGTACGGCTATAATCCCGAAGAAATAAAAAATGCGGAGTATACGGTCGAGTCGGCTTTTCAACTTTATGAAAAAATAGTATCCGTCCTATAACGCAAAAAAGCTGTTGTTTTAAAAACAACAGCTTTTTTGTATAAAAATATTAATTATTCACTAACATATGACATTAACGCGATGTGACGAGCACGTTTAATCGCAACTGTCAACTGGCGTTGATGACGGGCACAAGTACCTGTAACACGTCTTGGAACTATTTTTGATCTTTCTGACATGAATCTTCTAAGCTTTGCTACATCTTTATAATTGATGCTTTCCACTTTGTCGACACAAAAAGAGCAAACTTTTTTACGTGTTCTTTTTCCACGAGCTCTATTGTCCATTGCCATGCGGATTTCCTCCTTACAAATTTAGGTTAAAATGGCAGTTCGCCATCATCGGTATCAACTTCTTCAAATTCTCCGAAATCTCCGATCGAAAAGCTCGACCCTTTTGGAGGCTCTTCAAACGCCGGAGCGGAAAATGGAGAGTCTGACTGATTCGCGCCGCTTCCTTTGCTCTCTGCAAAATGCACCTGATCGGCAACAATTTCAACCGCTTTTCTTTTATTCCCGTTTTTATCTTCATAAGTTCTGGTTTGAATCGACCCTTCCACAGCCATAAGCTGTCCTTTGCGGAAATATTTTCCCACAAAATCGGCCGTCTGACGCCAAGCAACCACGTCAATAAAGTCGGTCTGACGCTCCCCTCCCTTAGTGGTAAAGGTGCGGTTAACCGCAAGGCTAAAAGAAACAACGGATACGTTGTTCGGGGTGTGTTTCAGTTCTGGGTCAGCAGTAATTCTGCCCATTAAAATTGCTTTGTTTAGCATTTTTCAACACCGCCTTAGTTTTCTCTTGTAACGATCAAAGAACGAAGTATTCCGTCTGTAATTTTATACACACGGTCAAGCTCAGCAGGGAAATCAGGAGCAGATGTAAAGTTAAACAAAACATAGTAGCCTTCTGTTTCGTCGTTAATCAAATAAGCCAGTCTACGTTTGCCCCACTCATCAACAGATTCAAGTGTACCGTTTTTTGAAATCATGTCACTAAACTTTTCGATAGATGATTTGATTCCTTCTTCACCTAATTTTGTACTTAATATAAGCACAGACTCGTATTTTTCTGATATTTTCGCCATTTTAAAGCACCTCCTTTTGGACTTTGGCCCTATCTCTTGTTTCGGATAGAGCAAGGAATGACATTCCGATTATATCAGTAACCCTGTTTTTTGTCAATACAAAGTTACAGGGTCTTTGCGAGGTTCTTAATATATTCTTTTAATCCATCTCCGATATCTTTGTGAGTAATCCCCACTTCGATTGCCGCTTTCATGATGCCGAGCTTATTGCCCATATCATATCTTGTTCCGTCAAAATCCACTCCGATAATTCCCTCAGTGTGAGCAAGCTCTTTCATAGCATCTGTAAGCTGTATCTCTCCACCTGCACCTGTTGGTGTGTTCTCAAGAATTGCAAAGATTTTGGACGGCAAAACGCAACGTCCCAATATTGAAAATAATGACATAATCTCTTCCGGTTTCGGTTTTTCAATCATGTCTGAAATTTTATATAAGTTGTTTTTCAGATGTTCCACTTTCATGGAAGAATATTTTTGAATATCCTCTTTGCTGACTTCTTTGATTCCTACTGTTCCAAGCCCATATTGCTCATAAGCGGAACAAAGCTGCCTGCAAGTTGGGTTTTCTCCAAGAATCACATCGTCCCCATACAACACCGCGAAAGGCTCGTCCCCTACAAAAGAACGTGCACACATAATTGCATGGCCCAATCCTTTTGTTTCCTTTTGCCTCACATAAGTGATGTTGGCAAGTTCGGCTATCTTCCTTAAATCATTGTATGCTTCAATTTTCCCTGATTTCAGAAGACGTTCTTCGAGTTCAGGTGAACGGTCAAAGTGGTCTTCAACAATCGCTTTTCCCCTGCTCGTTATAACGAGAATGTCTTCTATTCCGCTTTTAACAGCCTCTTCAACAATATATTGTATAGCTGGTTTATCTACAATAGGAATCATTTCTTTCGGCATCGCTTTTGAGGCAGGGAGCACTCTTGTCCCCAATCCGGCTGCGGGTATCACCGCTTTTTTTATTTTCATTAAAAATCATTCTCCTTGTCCTATGTTCTATATTAATGTAAAGAAATACAAAACAAATCCCAACACCATCGACATCATGAAATATACTGAAGCAGCAATTAAAACACCAACCTTGGAAACGGATCCGTATTTAATAAGCATTTCATTATATCGCGGAGTGTCTCCGTACTCTTTCTTAATCTTTCTGATTTTGTTGAAAACATGGTTCATATACCACTTATTTGTATAAAGTCCTAAAGTAACTCTTAATGCGAATGACAGGAACGAAAGAAAGAAAAGCCCCGTTTGTGTCGCGACCGAAGTATCGGTCACAGACAAGGATCTCACGGTATAAATTAAATTGGGAGCCATGAGCACCATAGAAATGATAAAAGCGACGACCGCAAAGCCCCACATTTTTCTGTATATAAAATAAAAATAGCTCAAAAAAACGGATGCCCAGTTCCATGTGTTTTTGTTGTTTGTCTTCATTTCTTTAAATTTGGGAATGAAATAATGTGTATTCTCTCCCAGGAATATCGCGAGTTCTTTGACCGAAATTCCGTCAATTTCTTCGTCCGGACTGAGCCCTCCAAACGGAGTAGTAAACGGATTATACGGAATAAAATGAATGTTGGGAGGGATGTTATTAGGGTTATTCATGTTTTGATTGATGCCAAACGGCTGCTGCCCGCTCGGGTTATTGTCTTGACCATTTTTAATAAGCGGCGTGCCGCAAACTTCACAAAACAAGCTTTCATATTTATTCAGTGTGCCGCACCTTGAGCATCGAAGCTGCTCCTGTGCTGTATTAAACTCCGGTCTTTTAGGCTCTGGTTTCTTCCATACAAACCCTTGACTGTGTTTATCTTCAAAGACGCAGTGGTCTTCTTTTATGATACATTCTCTATGATATGGTGCACCGCAATCCGGGCAGACGACCACATCATCTTTTTGCTGCAGTTCTTTTTCACAAATAGGACACTTTACTCCGTCAAATTTATTCATTAAGTACCCTCACTTAAAAATTTAATTGTATACAATAATTTACTTTTGTTATTTAGTATACCATTAATATATGTATAATTCAATTGCATATTTTATTCAAATGTAAACAAAATATATCTATAAATCACGGGATAAACTTTACAACCATCTTCATTTATTTTATAATAGTTATCAATGTGTTGGAAAGCACAAAACGGAGGGTATTATTTAATGATTGAATTTGAACAGATGAAACTGGATATGGAAACTTTGGCGCCTCAGCTGAAAGATCTTGAAGCTGCGCTGGCTTTAGATAAAGCGAAAGACGAAATCAAGTCGCTTGAAAAGCTATCTATGGAGCCAAATTTCTGGGATGATATGCAGAACTCCCAAAAGATACTTAAAAAAACAAGTGATCTAAAAAGCATCGTCTCAAAATTTGAAAAACTCTTGAACGATTATAATGATTTGTTAACACTTATTGATATCGCCATGGAAGAGAACGACGAAAGCCTACTTGACGAGGTAAAAGAAGGAGCAAAATCTGTTTCCGCCGAGCTGGAAGCACAAAAACTTTCCACCCTCTTGTCAGGTGAATATGACAGCAAAAATGCTATTTTGACTTTCCATTCGGGTGCAGGCGGAACAGAGGCGCAGGATTGGGTGGAGATGCTTTACAGGATGTATACCAGATGGTCCGAGCGCCACGGCTTTAAAGTCAAAGTTTTAAACTATCTTGACGGAGATGAAGCGGGAATTAAAAGCGCCTCTATCCTCATTGAAGGATTTAATGCATATGGCTTTTTAAAATCGGAAACGGGGGTTCATAGGCTTGTCCGAATTTCTCCTTTTGACTCATCGGGAAGACGGCACACGTCATTTGCTTCATTGGAGGTCATGCCTGAAATTGATGATGATGTGGCAATAGATATTAAGGATGACGACTTGAAAGTCGACACCTACCGTGCAGGAGGTGCAGGAGGACAGCACGTGAACAAGACTGAATCCGCCATACGCATTACCCATCTCCCTACAGGCGTCGTTGTCGCGTGTCAAAATGAAAGAAGCCAACACCAAAACCGCGATGTAGCGATGAAAATGCTCAAATCAAAGCTTGTAGAAATCAAAGAGCGGGAACATCTTGAAAAAATCGAGGATATTAAAGGCGAACAAAAAGACATTGCATGGGGATCGCAAATCCGTTCCTATGTCTTTATGCCATATACACTTGCCAAAGACCACAGAACCAATTTTGAGATGGGGAATATCGGCGCTGTTATGGACGGAGATTTAGACGGTTTTATTAATGCCTATCTGTCTTATATTCGGAACAAAAATTAATATAAACTAAAAAGTGATATTTCGCTAATACGAAATATCACTTTTATTTTTCATTTATCAAAAGCATCTTTGAGTTTATCGAAAAAGCCTTTTCTTTTTTCATAATGCTTTTCGCTAAGCTCGTCATCCAACTGCTTGAGAATGTCTTTGTGAACTTTAGACAGATTTTTCGGAACTTCTATTGTCACCTCGACATACTGGTCTCCGCGGGATTTAGAGTTAATCTGTTGAACGCCTTTTCCCTTCAATCTGAAAACCGTGTTCGGCTGTGTTCCTTCTGCAAGATCATACTTCACCTTTCCGTCAATAGTCGGAACGGTGATTTCATCGCCCAAGGCGGCTTGGGTATAAGTGATCGGGATTTCCACCCAAATATCATATCCTCTGCGCTTAAAGATTGGGTCTGGACGAACTGTAACTGTGATATTAAGGTCTCCCTTTGGTCCGCCGTTAACACCACTGTCGCCTTTTCCCCGAACAGAAAGTGTCTGCCCGTCGTCAATACCTGCTGGAATTTCCACCTCAAGCTTTTGAGTAGAGCGGATTCTTCCCGAACCGGAACATTTGTTACAAGGATCGTTAATAATTTTACCTTTTCCCGAACAACGGGAGCAAGGCTTTGTGGATGTCATTGCGCCGAAAGGTGTCCTCTGCTGCACTCGAATCTGCCCCGAGCCACCACAATCAGGGCAAGTCTGTGGCGAGGTTCCTTTTTTTGCTCCGTTTCCTCCGCATTCACTGCAGTGCTCCATAGAAGAAACCGAAACGTCTTTCTTAACCCCTTTGCAAGCTTCCATAAATTCGAGCACGACCGTAGTTCTAAGGTCATCTCCTCTTCGCGGCGCATTTGGGTTCGCCCTTCTGGAACTTCCGCCGAAACCGCCGCCAAAAAAGCCTTCAAAAATATCGCCTATATCCCCAAAGTCAAAGCCGTTAAAGCCACCGAAACCACCCGCTCCCGCTCCTGCGGAAGGGTCTACTCCTGCGTGACCAAACTGGTCATATCTTGAACGTTTCTCGCTGTCCGACAACACTTCATAAGCCTCAGAAGCTTCTTTAAACTTTGCTTCTGCGGTTTTATCGTCGGGATTAAGGTCAGGGTGATGTTCTTTCGCCTTTTTTCGGTAGGCCTTTTTTATATCATCTTCACTGCAGCCTTTTTGAAGCCCCAGTACTTCATAATAGTCTCTCTTATCTGCCAAAATCAGTTAACCACCTTCAGGCTTTGTAGAAACACAAAGCAAAATATATGTATTTGCGATAAAGTAAAAGCACAAAAACATCATCTTAATCTAATCTAAGGCCTTGGGAAAATTCCAAAGCCTTAGATTCTATATTATGCTTGATTACTTATCCTCGTCAACCTCTTTATACTCCGCATCAACAACGTTATCATCTGCTTTATTATCGCCCGCTGCCGCATTCGGATCCGGGTTCGCCTGCTGGTCTTGAGCTGCCTGCTGATAGATTTTAGCTGAAACTTCATAAAAAGCTTTCTGCAGCTCATCTGTCGTTGTTTTGATTGGGTCTATTGCTTCGCCTTTTAGTGCTTCTTTTACCGCGTTGATTTTTGCTTCAATGTCTTTTTTCTCGTCTTCGCTTACCTTATCGCCAAGTTCGCCCAACGTTTTTTCGCTTTGGAAAACCAAATTATCAGCGTTGTTCCTGATGTCAGTTTCTTCTCTGCGTTTTTTGTCATCTTCCGCAAATCTTTCGGCTTCTTTTACCGCTTTGTCGATATCATCTTTTGACATGTTGGTGGAACTTGTAATGGTAATATGCTGTTCTTTTCCTGTTCCCAAGTCTTTTGCGGAAACATGTGCGATACCGTTTGCGTCAATATCAAAAGTAACTTCAATCTGAGGAACACCTCTTGGTGCCGACGGAATGCCGTCAAGTCTGAACATGCCCAAAGACTTATTGTCTTTTGCAAACTCACGTTCACCTTGAAGAACATGAATTTCAACAGAGGTTTGACCATCTGCGGCAGTGGAGAAGACTTGGGATTTCTTAGTTGGAATAGTAGTGTTTCTTTCGATAATCTTGGTTGCAACACCGCCTAAAGTTTCAAGTCCCAGTGAAAGTGGAGTTACGTCCAAAAGGAGAAGTCCTTTTACATCTCCGCCTAATACGCCGCCTTGGATTGCAGCACCCGCCGCAACGCATTCATCCGGATTGATTCCTTTAAACGCATCTTTGCCGATTAGGTTTTTAACCGCATCTTGTACTGCAGGGATACGTGTGGAACCACCCACCAAAAGAACTTTATCAAGCTGAGAAGCGTTAAGTCCTGCGTCTTGCAACGCCTGGCGAACAGGCCCCATGGTTGCCTCAACCAAATCAGAAGTGATCTCGTTGAATTTTGCTCTTGTCAAAGTAGTATCAAGATGCTTTGGTCCGGTTGCATCCGCAGTGATGAAAGGAAGATTAATAGCTGTCTGAGCCATTCCCGAAAGTTCAATTTTTGCTTTTTCAGCCGCTTCTTTCAATCTTTGCATTGCCATTTTATCGCTGGATAAGTCAATGCCGCTTTCTTTCTTAAATTCAGCTGCAAGCCATTTGATGACTCTTTCGTCAAAATCATCACCGCCAAGACGGTTGTTTCCCGCTGTTGCCAAAACCTCTTGCACACCATCGCCCATCTCAATAACAGAAACGTCGAAGGTTCCTCCTCCGAGGTCGTATACCATGATTTTCTGGTCGTGTTCTTTATCAATTCCATATGCCAAAGCCGCAGCGGTAGGCTCGTTGATAATACGCTTTACATCAAGACCTGCAATTTTTCCCGCATCTTTTGTTGCCTGTCTTTGTGCGTCGGTAAAATATGCAGGAACGGTAATAACCGCTTCTGTCACTGTTTCGCCCAAATAAGCTTCCGCATCTGCTTTTAGTTTCTGAAGAATCATCGCTGAAATTTCCTGAGGACTATACTTCTTGCCGTCAATGTTAACCGCATAATCGGTTCCCATGTGACGTTTGATAGAACTAATCGTTCTGTCCGGATTGGTGATAGACTGACGTTTTGCAACCTGTCCTACCATTCTTTCGCCTGTTTTTGAAAATGCAACGACCGACGGGGTTGTTCTTGCTCCCTCAGGATTCGCAATGACTACAGCTTCTCCGCCTTCCATAACTGCTACACATGAGTTTGTAGTACCCAAGTCGATACCAATAATTTTTCCCATAACTTAATTCCTCCAATAAAAATATAATTCTATGTTCATTTAATTTTTTGGCTTTTTAAAATAATTCTTTTAAGGGTTTGCAACAACAACCATTGCGTGTCTGATTACTTTTTCTCCCAGAAGATATCCTTTTTGAAACACTTGACAAACCGTATTTTCACCGAAGTTCTCATCTTCAATCTGGTTTACAGCATTATGAAGTCTTGGGTCAAACGGATTGCCCATGGCCTCAATTTCTGTTACACCGATTTTTGTTAAGCTGTCTTTAAATTGATTAAAGATCATCTCAACACCTTTTTTGAATTCGCTGTCTGAACTTTCATATTCCAAGGCTCTTTCAAAATTGTCGATCACACCGATAATATCCCCAAGACAGCTCACCGTTGCATCTGCAAAAAGCTCCTGTTTTTCCTTTGCGGTGCGCTTTCTGAAATTTTCAAACTCAGCCATTTGTCTTAAAAGTTTGTCTTTCAAACCGGCATTTTCCTCTTCCAAAGCTTTTATCGGGTCCAGGTTTTCTTGCCCGGTTTGTTCCTCATTTCCCTGAACTGTTTCCTCAACAATCTCTTCTGTTGTCTCATTTTCTTTTATGTCTTCCTTTTTACTTTTGCTCTTCGACACGTTTTAGTCCCCTTTCTCGTCGTCTTGTTCAATCATTTGTGACAATGCGTTGCTTATTCCGTTAGAAAAATATTCGATGTATGGAATGATTTTCGCATAGTCAAGCCTTATCGGACCTATCACGCCAAGCGAACCGACATTCGCATTTCCCATACTGTACTGGGATAGGATGAGACTTGAATTCGTAATCGCAAAATTGTCATTCTCTTTCCCGAATATAATGTTTATTCCGTCAAAAGCAGAATTCAATAAATTTGCAAGTTCATTTTTGCTGGAAATAAATTTAATAATCTCGCTTGCATCAAAATCTTTATAGGTCAAAAGGTTCGTTTCACCTTTGATTCCAACATCTCTGTGAAGAAATTCGCCTGAAAGCTCATACACTGCATACAACAGCGGGGATAATGACATCATATAGCTTCCCAGAGCCACCGCAAGGTTTTGGATAAACGCCGGATTGAGGTTTTGTGTTTTGATTCCATAAAGGTTCTTGTTGATAAACTTTGCAAAAAAGTCCAGCTGTTCATAGTTTAAATCAAATTCAACCCGACATATTTTATTTTTAACTTCTCCCACCGAAGTAATGATAAGAAGCGCATAAAGCCTTCTTCCCGCCGGGACGACCTCCACCCGAGTGATTACCGAAAATTGAGGCATTGCCGACATGTTAATCGTCGCATATCCTGTCAATTCCGCAAGCGCTTCGGCAGCACTCCCAACAACAGCTTCAGCAGTTAGATTTTTTTGCAGCAAAAAACTGTCGATCAACTCTTTCTCTTCTTGAGTCAGCGGCTTTTGAACCATAAGCTTTTCGATATAAAGGCGATATCCCAAATAAGATGGTACTCTTCCTGCGGAAGTGTGCGGCTGTTCAATGAACCCCAGCTTTTCCAAAAGCGCCATATCATTTCTGATGGTAGCACTCGAGACCGTGTCTTTTAACAGGGACGCAACCGCCTTTTATCCAACAGGTTCGCCGGTCTTTATATATTCCTCTATGATTACCGCTAAAACCCTCAGCTTTCTGTCGTCAACGTTGAAGGCCTTATCATCTTGAAAGACTTTCATAGTTATCACTCATTTTTTATATTTCTATATTATTAGCACTCTTATCTCTTGAGTGCTAATAATAATATATCCCTTTATTATACTGATGTCAAGTCTAAATTGTTAATATATCATTAAATATGTTCTTATAAAGCAATAGGGGTTTAAAAATAATATTTATGCGAGAAACAACTGTCTTCCGCCCCATAAATGAAGGATTCAGACGATTGTTCCCGATTCTTATATAAATTTTTCTTTTTTGAAAATAAATCTTTTTTGAATAATATAACTTACATTAAAAAGAATCAATTCTGTCAATATTTTTGCCGCAATAACAGGAATGTGTGCTTCCTGAACCAGCAAAGACAACAGAAGATAATTCGCTATCATAATGACGAGCACCAATCCAAAATATTTAGGAGCAGACTGGGTAAGCGAGATATCCTTTACCTTGAACACCATTTTTTTGTTCAAATAATAATTTAAGACTGAGCTGACTATTCTTGCCACAACGACGCCAAACAACAAACTTTCCGTCAACGTCTTAAATGTAAATAAAAGCGAAAAGTCAAGAACAGCAGAAATGGAAGAAGCTGTGCAGAATTTAAGCAGAATCCAATAGATCCTTGCAGAATCCACAACAGGTCTAAAATGCGTTCCCCGATTGTTATTATCATAAATCGTAAGAATCGGTATTTGTTTAATTTCATATTTAAAATCTATCGCGCTCATCAACAAATTGAATTCATATTCAAACCTGCTGCCCTCCACCGAGCACAGCCATTTGAGCATTGAACAAGGATATCCTCTGAGCCCTGTTTGCGTATCTGCAATCTTTTTTCCCGTAAACAGGGCAAATGTCCATGCTGTAATGGTATTGCCGAAGCGGCTCTTGAACGGAACTTTCCCTTTGAATCTCCTAGTCCCTAAGACGATTTGATTTTTGTTCTGTTCGATTGCATTCGCTACTTTAATAATATCTTCAATATGGTGCTGCCCATCGCAATCTGCACAAACAACAGCATCATTTTCCTTCTGGGAAAGCAGATATGCAAATCCCGTTTTTAGTGCTTCTCCCTTGCCTTTGTTGCAGAAATGTTTTAAAACTATACAGCCGAATTCCTGCGCCTGATGAAAAATTTCCTGATATTTTTCTCCGCTTCCATCATCTATAATCAAAATCTGATAATTCGTTTCGTTTTGAATCTGCTGAATCAGGACAAGCATTTTTTTAGTTGGTTCGTATGCGGGAATCAATACTTTCATACCCGTCACCTCTACTTGACATACAAGATATCACTGGTACCTCGTTCTTTGTCTTTTCCCAAAGGATTATTGATTAGGTGCCCCATAAAATACATTGTAGAGGATCCTCCTCCATCCATATTGTAAGCTTGGGCACATCCTAAACCCTTAAAAATCTGTGCGAATTCGTCTAACGTTACACCCTTACTATAGCCTTTGCTCCTACCGTCCGCCACGATAAAAACGAAGTGATTTGCTTCAATTATTCCTACGCCCGTCCGTGGTTGATTTCCTTGGATGGAATGGTTCCCGAAATTTGTGTCAACTTCGACGCTATCCAACTCCGTGGGAATCGTTCCATCCTGTAAAATCGCCGGTCCGAAAGAATAGGTGTTATAGACTCCGTCTTTTAACAATTGAGCCGCTGATATTTTTGTTTCATCATATACTCTCATACTTCCATCTTTATAAATAGCAAGCCCTGTCCGGGCGGGGATATTTCTGTATAACACCCCGTTTCGGATTACAACGCCATCATTTCTGAATCCGTAATAATCCCCATTGATTGCAAATATCGCATCATTGTTCTGCGCAATGACAGAGGTATACTGAGTAATATTGGTTCCAAATTTGTTTTTGGCAAGTGCCGCTTGGAGGTCTGTTCCGCTGGTTAATTTCACATCGGCTACATAATAAGTAACGATGTCCTGACCTGTTCCTTTTGTTATTTTTTTGATTGAAATGGATTTTGTATCGCTGACATAGTTCATATCATCCGCTGTATAGGCTTCGGAACTAGCTTCTTTATCAGTATCTTCTTTTTCTTCTGAAGCTGCACTGCCATTTGATGACTGAACTTCTGTTTGTGATGAAGAAACCACCTCTTTTTCAATATGTTCAATCAGATACCTGTTCGCAAGCAAATATAAAATAAATCCTACTACTATGATAAAAGCCGCCGCTGAACTAAATATTATTTTTAATTTTTTGGACATCGCATACACCTTATTTCTGTTTATGAAAATAAAACAAACTATCCACCAGAGATAATTTTTGATTTTCTTATTTTAAAGTTTTTATGTGTTAATACAACGTTCACAATGTGATGATTTTTTGAATGTTATTAAAAGAATGTTTGTTCAAAAAAATTTTGACAAAAAATTAAAAATATAATAAAATAATACTCAGGGAATGAAGTTCTCCCTTGCTTTCATGCAAAACTGCTTTTAACAGCTAATGACTTCTGTAATGTTCTGATTACAGAAGTCATTTTTATTTCATATAAAGGATGGATAGATTTATGATAAAATGTATTTTTATAGGATTAGGCGGATTTATCGGCTCTATTTGCAGGTATCTTGTGGGTCTTGCTTTTTTAACAGCTTCGTCCGCTTTCCCCATCTCGACACTAATCATCAATTTCGTGGGGTCTTTTATCATCGGAATCATCACTGAATTTTCAATAAAAATAGTTCCTATAAATACAAATTTACTAGCCTTTCTGACTATTGGAATCTGCGGCGGCTTTACAACTTTTTCAACCTTCTCCCTTGAGACCATAAATTTATTTGAAAAAGGAAAATTAGCGCTAGGTTTTGCTTATGCCTTATCCAGTGTGGTATTATGCCTCACTGCGGTTATCGCAGGAAAATGTTTGATACGCTATATTGCTCATTGATTTATTTATGCTCTTATTTTTTTATGTAAAAAAGATATCCTTTCAAATGAATGAAAGGATATCTTTTTTCACTATTTATATGGTCTGATAAAATGCTGTGTCCAATAAAGTGTTCCGTTTGATTTTTTAGCCGCACCTACACCGATCTGGCTATATGATGTGGATAAGATATTCGCTCTGTGTCCCGCGGAGTTCATCCATGCATTTACAACTTCCTTGGCTGTTCTTTGACCGTAAGCAATGTTTTCGCCAGCGGAAGAGAACTTGAGCCCGAAGCTCTGCATCATATCAAAAGGAGAACCATAGGTTGGAGATTGGTGAGCAAAATAGTTTTTATTAATCATGTCCTGAGATTTATATCTTGCTACCCTTGAAAGCTGCCAGTTTTCTGTAAGAGCAGGCAGCCCTCTGCTGGTACGCTCAATATTTGTAAGTCTGATGACTTCTTTTTCAAACGATTGAAGTGAAGAAGCTTCCGGAATTTTAATCTTTTGTCCCGGATAAATCATGCTGGGATTTTTCAGGCTCGGGTTGGCTGCTATAAGCTCTGAAATTCCTATCTGATATTTAACAGCAATCTTCCACATAGAATCGCCTTTGGCAACGGTATATGTTGTTCCCTGCGCAAATGCAGTAAGATTTACCGCAAGTGCAAGAATAACCGTCACTGCTAATATTCTTAATTTTTTCATGTTTATTCACCTCCTACAATATTTTTTCCTTATCGGACGCAATTATCCTGTGGGGATTATATTGCCTGTTTTAAAAGAATTTAGTAAACAAACAATGAAAAATTTGCTTTAAAAAATTTTAATATCTTAAATATATTATTCTCAAAATAAGGTGATTTATAAAAATATAAAAACTAAAATTTTATTGCAAAAGCTGTAAAGCAAAATACTTGACAATCAAATGTTCATGTTGTATACTTGGTAACAGTGTAAAGAGAAAATCTTTATCCCCTTGTATTTATGGAGGATTTCTGATGAATACAAAAAACTTGGAAGTTTCCGTTCTTCTTGATTTTTATGGCGAAATGCTGACCGAAAAACAGCGTGACCTGGTGGAACTTTATTATAATGAGGACTTGTCTCTTGCAGAGATTGCCGAACTTGAAAAAATAACAAGGCAAGGTGTTCGGGACAGTATCAAACGCGGGGAAGCTTTTTTGTTTGAACTGGAACAAAAGCTTGGCATGGTCAAACGCTTTCAGAATCTTTCCCAGACATTGGAACAAATTAATGAACTTGCAATGAACTCCTACCATATTAACGATCAATATAAATACTCAAAAGAAATTGAAATAAATTTAAAAAAAATCAACGAATTGGTTCAAGATATTTTGGATGAAAATCTTTGAGAGGAATGAAGCAACTTGGCATTTGAGGGACTTTCCGAAAAGCTTTCCGGCGCTTTTAAACGATTAAAGTCAAAAGGAAAATTAAATGAGTCCGATGTAAAAGAAGCGATGCGCGAAGTGCGGCTTGCTCTTTTGGAAGCGGATGTTAACTATAAAGTCGTAAAAGATTTTGTTTCAAAAGTTAGCGAACGTTCAGTGGGTGCGGAAGTTTTGCAAAGCCTTACTCCTGCCCAGCAAGTGATCAAAATCGTAAACGAAGAACTTAGCTCACTGATGGGGAGCGAAAATTCCAGAATCAACTTTCCGTCCAAGCCGCCATGTGTTATTATGATGTGTGGATTGCAAGGAAGCGGTAAAACAACGCACACCGCAAAACTTGCGAAATATTTTATTGCTCAGGGCAGACGCCCTTTGCTGGTTGCGTGTGACGTTTATCGTCCCGCTGCGATTACACAACTTCAGGTTGTTGGCGAAAGAGTTGGCGCAAAAGTTTTTGAAATGGGCAATATCGACCCGGTCAAGATTGCAAAAGAAGCCGTAAAACATGCGAAAGATCACGGCAACGACATTGTAATTCTCGACACCGCCGGTCGTTTGCATATAGATGAACAATTGATGGGTGAACTAAAACGCATCAAATCCGAAGTGGAGCCGAATGAGATTTTGTTGGTCGTGGATTCCATGACAGGTCAGGATGCTGTTAATGTTGCCACTTCTTTCAACGAGACGCTTGGTATCGATGGTGTTGTATTAACCAAGTTAGACGGTGATACTCGTGGCGGTGCGGCACTGTCTGTTCTTGCCGTAACAGGAAAACCGATTAAGTTTTCAGGTATCGGCGAAAAGATGGAGGACCTTGAGCCGTTCCACCCTGAACGTATGGCGTCAAGAATCCTTGGTATGGGCGACGTTTTAACATTGATTGAAAAAGCTCAAACCCAAGTGGACGAAAAAGAAGCCAAGCAGTTGGCTCAAAAACTGAAAGAAAACAGCTTTGATTTGAATGACTTATTGGATCAAATGAAGCAGATTCAAAAAATGGGTCCGCTTAAACAAATTATGTCCATGTTTCCAGGCATGGGAAAACAACTTGAAAACGTTGACATTGACGACCGTCAACTGCTTCGTATCGAAGCGATGATTACATCTATGACGCCAAAAGAACGAGCAAAACCAAGTATTATCAATCCGGGCAGAAAGCGGAGAATCGCTACGGGCAGCGGAATGAAAGTGGAAGATGTAAACCGTCTTCTCAAGCAATTTGAACAAATGCAAAAAATGATGAAACAGTTTAGCGGAAAAAACAAAAAAGGCAAACGAAAAATGATGATGCCGCCCGGCATGCCGTTTTAATTTTTATTTTTGATATTGCTCCCGATAATCGGGATGTAAATATATATTTCAAAGGGTTTCCCTTTTATCAGGAGGTGACAGTATAATGGCTGTTAAAATAAGACTACGTCGTATGGGCGCTAAAAAAGCTCCTTTTTATCGTATCGTTGTTGCTGATTCAAGATATCCTCGTGACGGAAGATTTATTGAAGAGATCGGTTATTACGACCCAACCAAAAACCCATCCGTAATTAAAATCGACGCTGAGAAAGCTCAGAAATGGATGGCAAACGGAGCACAACCAACCGACACCGTAAAGAAAATTTTAAAAGAGAACAGTTCTCTTTAATTTTTAAACCAAATTGCTAATGCTATATTTAAGGATTTGAGGGCAATTGCTATGAAAGACTTATTAATTACGATTGCAAAAGGACTTGTTGAAAACAAGGACGCAGTCAACGTTACAGTTGACGAACCAAACGAGGATGGCATTGTGGTTTATCACCTCAACGTCGCTCCTGACGACATGGGACGCGTTATTGGCAAGCAAGGCCGAATTGCAAAAGCATTGCGAACATTGATGCGTGCCGGTGCAAGTCGCATCAACGAAAAGATCATGGTCGAAATCGACTGATTTTTTCACTTTATATTTCAAGGGAATGTGAGCTTTGCCTGCATTCCCTTGAAATAATTTATTCAGAAAATCCCGTATGTTACGTTTATATATGAAAACAATAGTGTTTAGGAGGTTTTTAAAAGATGGAAGAAAAAAGCCTTTATCTTGAAATAGGAAAAATCGTTTCAACCCACGGAATCCACGGGGAGGTCCGCGTTCAGCCATGGTGCAATACACCAGAATTTTTAACTGAATTCTATTTTTTATATCTTGACCGTCAAAAGAAACGAATCGAAATTGAACGCTCAAGAGCACAAAAAAATATCGTCATCATGAAAATTCAGGGAGTAGACGATATAGAACAGGCATTAGCGCTGAGGAACAAAATTGTTTATGCCAGCCGAGAAGACATGGAGCTTGAAGAAGGCTCTTATTTTATACAAGACCTAATCGGAATAAAGGTCATTGACGCAGACAATTCCGAAAAATCTTACGGCACTTTAACCGATGTTCTTCAAACTGGAGCAAACGATGTTTATCAAATAACGGATGAAAATAAAAAAGAAGTTTTGATTCCCGCGATTGCTGATGTTGTGATTAAAACGGATTTAGAGAATAATCAAATGGTGATCAGACCGTTGAAAGGCTTGTTTGACGATGAGGATTGATATTGCAACACTGTTCCCCGAAATGTGCGAAACGGTTCTTAACGAAAGTATTGTAGGCAGAGCAAGAAAAAATAGTCTCGTTGAAATTGTCTGCCACAACATCAGAGATTATACTTTGGACAAGCACCGCCGCGTTGATGACACCCCGTACGGCGGCGGAAAAGGAATGGTCATGCAAGCCGACCCGATTTTCAAATGTTATCAGCAAGTTTGTGAAATCATTGGCACAAAACCACACGTTATTTATATGAGCCCTCAGGGCAAACCGCTCGTTCAGACACGTTCAATGGAACTTTCCAAGTTTGAGTATATTTTTATCCTCTGCGGACATTATGAAGGCGTGGATGAAAGAATTATTACGACTATTGTTGACGAGGAAGTTTCGATTGGGGATTATGTATTGACGGGAGGCGAACTCCCCGCATTGGTTTTAACCGATTCGATTGTCCGCCTTTGTGATGGTGTTTTGTCTGACAGTGAGTGTTTTGAGCAGGAAAGCCATTTCAACGGACTTCTGGAATATCCGCAATACACCCGTCCCGAGGTTTGGCAAGAACAACAAGTGCCTGAAGTGCTTTTATCTGGTCATCACGCCAATATTGAAAGCTGGAGAAAAGAACAAAGCTTAATACGCACACTTAACAAACGCCCTGACATGCTGGAAAATGCTGTGTTGACCGAAAAAGATCAAAAGACTTTAAAATATATTATCACGCAAAAATAATTATTTTTGTAATTCTAATATTCAAAATGTTAATAATGTTGAAAACTTTATGGTGTAATTGCACAACTATGTGCTTCTATATCCTATAATTATCGGAAAAAAGCAGAAATTCAGCGATTTATTGTTTTTTTGCTTTCCCTTTCGTTGACGGTTGTTTTATTTATGCTATAATTAAAATTACAATAATATTGAACGAATACATTGATTGTATAGGAGAGAAAAATAATGTTTGTAAAAGAGGTTTCTGTTCAAAACCAGGTAGGACTGCACGCAAGACCTGCGACATTCTTTATACAAAAAGCAAATGAATTTAAATCTTCCATATGGGTTGAAAAAGACGAACGCAGAGTGAACGCAAAAAGCTTACTTGGCGTTTTATCTTTGGGTATAGTTGGCGGCACAGACATCAAAATCATTGCTGACGGCGCAGATGAAAAAGAAGCTGTTGACGGATTGATTAACCTTGTTGATTCGGGTTTTGCCGAATAACTAAGACGTTGTATATTGGCGTTGCCCTGAACGTGGGCAACGCTTTTGTTCTTTATAAAAACATATCTTCTTGAGAATTGCGGCGGTTTTTTATGAATGATAGAATTGAATTTTTACAGCAAAAAGCAAGAGATTTAACCACATCCCCGGGGGTTTATCTGATGAAAGACAAATCCTCCAAAATCATTTATGTGGGAAAAGCCAAAAACTTGACCAATCGGGTAAGAAGCTATTTCAGAAGCTCGGCAAAGCATGACCCGAAAGTTGCCAAAATGGTTGAAAACGTTTTTGATTTTGACTACATCGTGACCGATAGTGAGTTTGAAGCACTTGTTTTGGAATGCAGCCTAATCAAACAGTATAATCCCAAATACAACATCCTTCTTAAAGATGACAAGGGTTATCACTATATCAGAGTTACCAATGAAGAGTTCCCAAGAATCACGGCAGAAAAAATGAAAACCGAAAATGACACTCATCTTGGACCTTATACAAGCAGTTTTTCGGTCAAACAATCAGTTGATGAAGCAAACCGTGTGTTTATGCTCCCAACCTGCAAGAGAAAATTCCCGCAGGATTTTAAAAAACAGCGCCCTTGTCTTAATTATCACATCAAAAAATGTGCAGGGATTTGCAAAGGCAATATTTCCGAATCAGATTATCAGGATACCATTTCACAGGCGATTGACTATATCAAAAAAGGCAGTGCAAACTCCGTGAAAAGTCTGACCTATCAAATGGAACAGGCGGCGGAAGATCTTGATTTTGAAAGAGCAGCAAAGCTTCGTGACCGAATTCAAGCGATTTCAAAACTCAATGAATCTCAAAAGGTTATCCGATCCGATGAAAAGGAACAAGATGTAATATCCGGCGCACAGAACTACGATATGGCAGCGTTTGTGGTGCTAAAGTTCAGAAACGGTCAGCTTGTTGATAAAGAAAATTTTATTTTCTCCGATGTTTTTAACCTTTCCGATGCCAGAAATGAATTTTTGACAAGATACTATTCAAACAATGTAGATATTCCGAAAATTATTACGCTGGACGAATCTATTGAAAATATCGAGCTTGTCCGCGAATATCTTTGCTCATTGGCAAAACACAGTGTGCATATCAATATCCCACAAAAAGGCGAACAAAAAAAGCTTGTTCTGATGGCAATGAACAATGCATCCGAACAGCTTTCTAACAAGGTCAACCTCACAGGGAAAGAAGTCGCGGCTTTAGATGAACTGACCAGGCTGCTTGGGCTTGCTTCCACTCCCAGATATATCGAATCTTATGACATTTCCAATCTTGGCGACAGCGGAATCGTTGCGGGGATGGTAGTTTTTGAAAACGGTCGCCCGCTCAAATCCGCATACAAGCGGTTCTCTTTGCGCGATATGCCAACAAGAGACGATTATGGCGCCATGTCACAGGTTATTGAACGAAGACTCAACCGTTATCTGGAACAGAAAGATTCCGGCGAAGGGTTTGGACGTCTCCCCGACCTCATCCTTTTGGATGGAGGAAAGGGTCATGTCAGCACTATTGAACCCATCATCCAACGGGTTGGGCTTTCCATCCCTGTTTTCGGAATGGTCAAAGATGACAGGCACAGAACTCGTGCCATTGCCACAGACGGTGGAGAGATTTCCATCACAAGCACCCGCTCCGCCTTCCATCTTGTTTCGAAGATTCAGGACGAAGTTCACCGTTTCGCCATCAGCTATCAACGAAAAACCAGAAAAAAATCTATGTTCCAGATGGAACTTACCAAGATAGATGGAATAGGCCCCAAAAAGACCGAAAAAATAATAACTTATTTTAAAACAAAAGACGCACTTAAAGCCGCAACTACTCAGGACCTGCAAAAAATTGCGGGCGTATCTTCTGAGAAGGCTCAACAACTTTTCGAACTGATTCAAAACTTATAATAAACCTTATTTGAATGAAAGGAACATCTATATGAACATCGTTACTTTTGAAGATATTAAAAACAATCCCGATATTCAAATCTATATAAGAAAAGCAGATGAATCGCTGGGCGCGCTGGGTTATACGGAGCACGCTTTTGCACATGTAACGAGAACCGCCCAAACAGCAAACTATCTTTTAACCGAACTTGGATATTCGGAACGGGATGCTGAACTTGTAAAAATTGCGGCATATATGCACGACATCGGCAACATCGTTAACCGCGTTGACCATGCCCAAAGCGGAGCCGTTATGGCTTTTCGTATTCTTGATAATCTCGGCATGCCCGCCGACGAGCTTGCAACCGTGATTGGTGCAATAGGCAACCATGACGAGGGAACAGGCGTTCCGGTCAACCATGTTGCAGCGGCACTTATTATTGCAGACAAGACTGATGTCCGCAGGACTCGTGTGCGGAATCAGGACATTGCCACTTTTGACATCCATGACCGTGTAAACTATGCCGTTGTGGATTCCCGCTCGATGTTAAGCGAAGATAAAAAATATATTACGCTGGAACTGACTATTGATACCCATATCTGCGCTGTAATGGACTATTTTGAAATTTTTCTTCGCCGTATGCTTTTATGCAGAAAAGCCGCCGAATTTTTAGGGTTGACCTTTAAGCTTGTCATTAACAATAATCAGCTTTTATAGCTATAAACCAGTAATAAAACCGCCCTTTTTTTTATATAAATAGAATTGCAGAGATGCAACTATTACAAAGGGGCGTGGTTTTTGTTATGTCAGGATTCAGCATTGCTTTAAGCGGAGGAGGAGCGGCTTGTTCTGCTCATGTGGGAGTTTTAACCGCACTTCACGAAAACGGTCTGATACCGAATGCCGTTTCGGGAACAAGTTCGGGGAGTATCATCGCGAGTCTTTTTGCAATGGGGCTGACCACGACCGACCTTAAATACCTGATTAAGCAGTTTGCAAAAAAACGAAACGGACTTGTTGATACCGATATTTGGGGCATTATCAAAGCAATTTTCCAATTGATAACCGGTCAAACAGTGACTCTTCCGGGTCTTTTAAAAGGCAATGCATTGGAAAAACTGATGTTAAAATATACGGGTGGCATCAATATTAAAGACGTTGAAATTCCGATTGTGATTCCTGCCGTCGATATCCATAGCGGAAAAACAGTTGCATACACAAACTCCCCAAACCATGTCAGTGTCGAAAACGTTATTTGGAAACAAGATGTCGACCTTGCTGCTGTAATCCGCGCAAGCTGCTCATTCCCTGCTGTTTTTCGTCCGAAGGATATTGACGGAATGTGCTTGGTGGACGGAGGTGTCACCCACAACCTCCCTGTGGATTTGCTTTGTGCCATCGGAGGGAAAAACGTCATCGCTGTGGATGTTTCCGAAATCTATGTCGAACCCGATGTGGATAATATCTTTGAAGTGACCTCCCATTCGTTCATGCTGATGAGGAGTGAACTTACGAACTATACTGCAAAGTGTGAGCTGTTAACCATCAAACCCCCTATGCCAAAAGAAATGGGACTTCTAAGCTTTTGCTGTATGGAAAGATGCTTTGAGATCGGCTATGATACAGCCAGCACATTTATCCCTGTGATAAAAAGCCTTGTTGAATAATATCATACCATTATCCGAGCGCTCGTTCTTTTAAGCGCATGATTAAGCCAAACTTTGGGAATACTTTTACATAAAACACAATGTGTGGGTTGTTTTTAACATTATGATGATTATATTGTTAAAAACAACTCATTCTTTAAACCCAAATCAAGATAAAAACCGTATAAAAAATATTTGAATTTTATGGTATACTATGATAGAATAAATCTATTAGTAGTTTTTTGAGAGGATTGTTTATATAATGGTGTCAATTAACAAATATCGCACACATTCTTGTGGAGAAATTCGAGAAAAAGACATCGACAAAGACGTTCGCGTTTCAGGTTGGGTAGAAAATATCCGTGACCATGGCGGCGTCCTTTTTGTTGATTTACGCGACCAGTATGGTGTCGTTCAAATCGTTGTTCATAATGAAAATATGCTTAAAAATGTTTCAAAAGAGAGCACCATAACTGTTGCAGGAAAAGTAGTTAAAAGGGATGAAGATACACTAAATCCTAAAATAGAAACAGGGATGATTGAAATCACGGCTTCCACCCTTGATGTTCAAGGAAAAGCCCTATCGAATCTGCCTTTTGAAGTTGCATCGTCCAAAGATATCAAAGAAGAATTAAGATTACAATATAGATTTTTAGATTTAAGAAATAAAAAGGTTCATGATAACATAGTGGTGCGTGCAAATGTCATTTCATTCTTGAGAAGTAAAATGAGCGAGATGGGCTTTTTAGAAATTCAAACCCCTATCCTTTCCGCTTCTTCTCCCGAAGGTGCACGCGACTATTTGATTCCAAGCCGCAAACATCAAGGCAAGTTTTATGCCTTACCGCAAGCACCTCAAATATTTAAGCAGCTGTTGATGGTATCGGGATTTGACCGTTATTTCCAAATCGCTCCTTGCTTTAGGGACGAAGATGCCAGGGCAGATCGTTCTCCCGGCGAATTCTATCAGCTTGACTTTGAAATGGCTTTTGCTACACAAGAGGATGTATTTGAAATAGCAGAAAATGTTCTATCCGAAGCTTTTTCAAAATTCTCGGATAAAAAAGTTTCTTCCGCTCCTTTTGAACGGATTCCATATGCAGACGCTATGCTCAAATACGGAACGGACAAGCCGGACCTCAGGAACCCACTCGAAATCATTGAACTCAGCGATATGTTTGTTGAAACGGATTTTGCTCCTTTCAGGGGAAAAACAGTTCGTGGCATCAATGTTCCTGATTGTGCGTCCAAATCCAAAAGCTTTTTCGAAAATATGCTTTCATTTGCGACATCTATCGGTATGAAAGGGCTCGGATACATTAAAGTAGACGAAAACATGAAATACTTAGGTCCTATCGACAAATTTTTGACCGATGAACAAAGAATTGATTTGAAGAACCGTGCAAACTTAAAACCTGGAGACGTTTTCTATTTTATTGCAGACAGCAAGAGTATGGCACCAAAGCTTGCAGGCCAAATCCGCACCGAACTTGCCAATCGTCTTAACTTACTGGAAAAAGACGCTTATCGCATGTGCTTCATTGTTGACTTCCCGATGTATGAAATTGACGAAGAAAGCGGAAAAGTCATTTTTACACACAATCCGTTTTCTATGCCACAAGGCGGAATGGAGACGCTTTTAAACAAAAATCCACTTGATATATTAGCATATCAGTATGATATCGTCTGCAACGGTGTTGAACTTTCTTCGGGAGCTGTACGAAACCATGATTTAGACATCATGATAAAAGCTTTTGAAATTGCTGGATACACCGAAGAAACCATTGAGGAAAAATTCTCTGCGCTTTATACGGCGTTTAAATACGGTGCTCCTCCTCATGCGGGGATGGCTCCCGGCATCGACAGAATGATAATGCTTCTGACAGATGAAGAAAACATCAGAGAAGTTATTGCCTTCCCGATGAACAGCAATGCACAGGATCTTTTGATGGGCGCTCCTTGCGAAGTAACAGAAAAACAACTTAGAGAAGTACACATTAAACTCAGATAGCCTGTTGATTAATTGGATTGGAGTTGATCTATTTTGATTACCCGTGAAGAAATACAAAATATCGCGATCCTAAGCAAACTTTTTATTGACGAAAATGAGTTAGACACGCTTACTCAGGATATGGCTCAAATTATTACGTTTGCAGACACGATAAACACTGCTGTTGAAGAGTTGGAAGATTTTGAAGATATCAACAATCTGTCCAACGTCTTCCGCGAAGACGAAGTGCTCCCGTCTTATGACCGTTCTCTTATCCTCAAAAACGTGGACGGTGGCGAAAACGGATACTTCCCTGTTAAAAAAAGAGTTTAACCAATCCTGTTATGTTAAGGAGAATCGCAAGTGGAAAAGACAAAAGGAAAAATTAAGTACCTTGGAGAACTTTTAAGAAATAAAGAAATCTCTTGTCAGGAACTGACGACCAAATATCTTGAAAGCATCAATCAGGATAACGGAAAACTGAACGCTTATGTAAGTGTCACAGAGCAAGAAGCACTTGACACAGCAAAAGCAGTAGATAAAAAAATTGCTTCAGGTGAGGAACTCTCCCCTCTTGAAGGAATTCCGATGACGTTAAAAGACAATATCTCTACAAAAGATATTGAAACAACTTGTTGTTCCAAAATTCTTCAAGGATATGTTCCGATTTATAATGCAACTGTTTGGGACCTTTTAAAGAGCCAAAATGCGGTTTTGCTTGGAAAAACCAACATGGATGAATTCGCGATGGGCTCGTCCTGTGAAACATCCTGCTTTGGGGGTGCAAACAATCCTCACAATTTAGCACACGTTGCAGGAGGAAGCTCCGGCGGAGTTGCTTCTGCTGTGGGTGGAAACATTGCGGCTTATGGGCTTGGATCTGACACGGGCGGTTCTATCCGCCAACCGGCAAGCTTTTGCGGTCTGGTTGGGTTAAAGCCAACCTACGGCGCAGTTTCCCGTTACGGTTTGATTGCATATGCCTCCAGTTTGGATCAAATCGGTCCTATCACCTCAACAGTGGAAGATGCTGCTTTGGTGTTTGACGCAATCTCCAAAAAAGATCCGATGGATTCGACCTCTCAAGGCGGCGCTGAGCCGACCTTGGCTAAATTGAATCAAGATATTAAAGGACTTAAAATCGGAGTAGCAAAAGAATATTTTGAAGGTGTTCGGGATGATGTAAAAAAAGCGCTCGAACAATCGATAAAGACCTATGTATCACTGGGTGCACAAATTGTATATTTTGACCTTCCTGTTCTAAAATACGCCCTCCCTGTTTACTACATTCTGGCCTGTGCGGAGGCTTCTTCCAATCTTGGGCGATATGACAGTATCCGATATGGATACCGAACAGATGAAAATTATCATAGCATTCATGAAATGATTTGTAAAACAAGGAGCGAAGGATTTGGAAAGGAAGTTCAGCGAAGGATTTTACTTGGCACCTACGTATTAAGTTCAGGTTATTATGACGCTTATTATAAAAAAGCACAACGACTACGTGGAGCTGTGGTTAAAGCATTCCAAAACGCTTTTCAAAGCTGCGATGTAATTTTGACGCCGACCGTTCCGATGACTGCTTTTGAACAAGGATTTTCTTCTAAAGACCAAATCGAAACCTATCAAACCGATATCTGCACCGTTCCAATTAACATTGCAGGGCTTCCTGCAATTTCGATTCCTTGCGGCTTTGATTCCAAAGGATTGCCAATCGGGATGCAGCTCATCGGCAACACTTTTTGTGAGAGTACAATTCTAAATGCAGCATATCAGTTTGAAAATGCTTGTGCTAATCAAATCTATAAAAACGTTGATTTGGGGGTTAAGTTATGACATATGAACTCGTCTCAGGACTTGAAACCCATATAGAACTGTCCACCAAAACAAAAATATTTTGCGGCTGTACGACCGCTTTCGGCTCCGAGCCGAATACCAACTGCTGCCCGATCTGTATTGGATTGCCGGGCACCCTCCCGAAGCTGAATCACCAAGTCGTTCGATATGCCATTATGGCAGGTCTTGCGACCAACTGCCAGATTAATAATATTTCCAAAATGGACCGCAAAAACTATGTTTATCCCGACCTTTCCAAGGCATATCAAGTATCTCAGTTTGACAAACCTCTTTGCAAAAACGGATATATCACGTTAGACAGCGGTAAAAAAATAAACATCCTGCGCATCCATATTGAAGAAGATGCAGGCAAGCTTGTCCACGAACGCGGAGATACTTTTGTTGATTATAACCGCGGCGGTGTTCCGCTTATTGAAATCGTGACCGAGCCCGATTTCAGAAGCATTGATGAAGTAAAAGAATATGTTGAAAAACTCCAACTAATTATGAAATATGTTGGCGTTTCGGATTGCAAAATGCAGGAAGGTTCGCTCCGTTGCGACGTGAACATCTCTGTTCGCCCGCAAGGCGAAGAAAAGCTTGGAACAAGAACCGAAATCAAGAACATGAACTCGTTTACCTTTATGGCCAAAGCGCTTCAATACGAGTATGATCGTCAAATCGACGTGATTGAAAGCGGCGAACAAGTTATTCAGGAAACCAGAAGATATAATGATGACACCGGAGAAACCGAAAGCATGCGCGGAAAAGAAGATGCTCACGATTATCGGTATTTCAGAGAGCCTGACCTTGTGACTATTTCAACAACGGATGAAGAGATTGAACAGATTCGTTCTTTGCTCCCTGAACTTCCTTCCGCTAAGCTTGACCGTTACATTAACGAGTACGGAATCTCTGCTACCGATGCTGCTATTATTGCGAAATACCGAAAAGTGGCGGAGTTTTTCGATGAGGCTTGTGAGGGCGTAAAAGCTCAAAAGATTGTTTCTAACTTGATTATCAGCCAGATTTTCCGCCGTTTTCCTACTGATGGTGAAAAAGAAGATTTCGAAATCTCCATTACAGCCAAAATGCTGAATGACCTTGTTTTGCTCATAGATAACGGGAAACTCAACATGAATCTTGCAAAATCCACTCTTGAAAAAATGCTTGATACAGGCAAACCTGTATCCGAGCTTGTTTCCGAAAAAGATTTGAGCGGTGTGGATGAAAGTGCACTTCGCCAAATTTGTGAAGAGATTGTTTCTGCTAATCCTTCTGCAGTAAGCGACTTCAAAAACGGGAAGACAAATGCCTTTAAATCTTTGATTGGCGGCGTCATGAAAGCTACAAAAGGTCGAGCGGACGCAATGCTTGCTACAAAAATTCTTGAAGAACTGATTAAGTGAATATATTTAAAAAGCCCTAAAACAGCAATTACTTGCCGTTTTAGGGCTTTTTTATGATTAAAAACAAGTTAAAATTGTAACAACAAATAAATTATACCATACTATAGAAGTAATAAAACTTGAAAAACAAGTTCTTAAAATAATACATAAAGGTGTGATAAAATTGGTAATATACACAGTAAGACCCGGAGACAGTGTTTATTCCATTGCGCGTAAATACGGCGTTTCTCCTCAGACGATAATTACCAACAACAATATCCAAAATGATCGTCGTCTTATGGTCGGGCAAGCTTTAATCGTAGATACCGGTGATGTTCGTCATCGCGTGACTGCCGGTCAAACACTTTATTCTTTAGCAAGAATGTATGGCACAACTGTGAACAGTATTCTAGCAGCAAACCCAGGGGTTAACCCCGAAAGACTTCAAATTGGGCAAACTCTTGTGATTCCTACCGATCCTCAAGAAAAGCGAACCATTGATGTAAATGGGTACGCTTTTCCCAATATCAACAGAGATACGTTAAATCGGACCCTTCCTAATCTTACATACTTAAGCATTTTCAGTTATCAAGTCAAACCGGACGGAAGCCTCATTCCAATCAACGATACCCCGTTAATCCAATCTGCGCGCCAGAGAGACGTAGCTCCTATGATGGTCATCACCAACATTTTGGAAGGCGGCAGTTTCAATAGTGACTTAGCCCATACGATTCTAACAAGCGAAAGTGTTCAAGACACCCTGCTTAACAATGTTCTTCAAACATTAAGAACTAAAAACTATTATGGATTAGACATTGATTTTGAGTTTATTCTTCCTGACGACCGTGAAGAATACAATAACTTTTTAAGAAAAGCTGTCAATAAACTTCGCCCACTCGGCTATACCATTACAACCGCGCTTGCCCCAAAATTACGTGGAGATCAGCCTGGGCTTTTGTATGAGGCGCATGACTATCCTGTCCATGGAGAATTGGTCGATCATGTAATTATCATGACTTATGAATGGGGATATACTTATGTATAAACATCATATAACCTATGGTCATTACAAACAAAAAGCCCCAAGGAACTTTGTAACTGCCTTT